>CAYYHT010000065.1:0-16860 GCA_964471355.1 uncultured Enterobacteriaceae bacterium | reverse complement strand
GGGGACTTGAACTCACCTCCCCCATCCGGCAGCGAACGGCGTCTGGCGGCAACAAGCGGCGTCCAGCGGCAGCCAGCGCGGACCAAAACCGCTCCCTGCCGCCAGATGCCGCTCAACGACGCTGCCTGCCATTAGCAAACCATTAGCAAAGCGACACCCCGCTGGCCGCTCGTCAGAGCGTCCACTTCTCGGGATCGAGGGGACATCGAAGACCCCGGAACCGTACCTGCCTCGGCAAACGGCCGGGGTTACGCACTTTTGTCGGTGGTGGCTTCGTTGTCGGACGTTGCGAGCGATTCCAGGGCCTCGTGAGCCTCCGCCAGCGCTGGCTCCGAATCGCCCCAGCCGAGGATCGCACAGGCGGCCC
This sequence comes from uncultured Enterobacteriaceae bacterium, assembly GCA_964471355.1. Lineage (GTDB taxonomy): Bacteria > Myxococcota_A > UBA796 > UBA796 > CAYYHT01. Next base: position 16,493 of record CAYYHT010000065.1, on the reverse strand, counting down.
GGGCGGCGAGTAGGTAGGCGCCCCCGACGTACTTGGCCGCAAGCGGGTACAGCCAGCTGTCGGGTGCGGTGTCGTGAAGGCCTTCGTTCCCGTCGGTGTCTGTTCGGCGCCGGGACCGGGTCGAGATGTCCCAGCCTTGTTCGATGAGGACCGCCAGTTCATCGATGCGCGGGTAGTCCTCGTCATCGAGGGTCTCCAGCATCGCCTGCATTGCCGTGAACGAGCGCAGTCGGTCCTGACCTGCTCGGCGCGCCGCAGCTGTGATGGACGCATGCTGGTCTGCCGCTTGCTGCGCACGCTCGGCCGCTTCTTCGGGCGATTGCGCCCATGACTCGATGAGTGCCTGGGATGCGGAGAGGGAGTCTCGCCTCCATCCAAACGCCAACGCGACTCGCTCTTGCTCGTCGGCGGCGGCGGCCTCGACCAACCGGGTAGCGTCGTGCAGGAGTGGGCGACCAATGACCATCGCTTCTTCGGGCAGGCCGCGTTCGAGAAGTGCGAGCGCTCCGGCGAACAGGCCTTTCGTGCGGTTGAAGATCTCGAGCAGGTGGAACTCGGTTGCGGTGAACGAGTCGCCCTCGGCCCCAGGTCCGCAACCGGCCACGGCGCGATGGATATCGCGGATGACCGGCAACACGCGATCCCGGGCGACGGCTTCTGCCTGTGGCTCGTAGTCGACTTCGAGAGGCCCCGCTGCGCCTGGGGGAAGCGCTCGACCGTAGATCTCCATCGACCGAAGCTGGAATCCAATCTCCTCCGCGGTCCTGACCGTGAACCGATCCGAGAAGCGAACGTCGGGCTCCCCTGCTTCGTCCAGGTTGAAGTGTGCGATGCTCGAGTGCCACTCCAGCACTGGGTAGGCGCGGTCGTCATGGGCGAGCTGGTCGCCTTCCCCGGTCAGCTTGCCGACGACACGTCGTCTCAACGATTGGATGTCGCCCGGCTTACCGAACGTTTCAACCAGCTCCACGCGCGTCGCCTCGTCGACACACAGCACATCTGCGATAGTGCCTCGAACAAGGCGGAACACCTCGTCGCACACAGCCTCAGCGCTCGCCCGCACCTCGGCAACGCTGAGGTAGCCGTGCTCGAACCCGTCGCTCGCGTGCTTCGCCGCCTTGTGGATCCCGGACTCCCCGTCGAACACAAGCTCTCGTCTCGCCCAGGAGAGAAGGTCGCCGCGGCGGGCGAGGTCGTGGTCGTCCATCAGCTGCGCCTCGGTGCGCCCGGTCCGTTCGACGTGCAGGGCGAGTATCGGTTCACAGAGTGCCTCGGCTGCCATGAACAGGTGAGCCACGGCGAGGGTCTCTCCGCCGAGGTGGTAGTTGTCGAGAGCCTGGTGGTACTGGGCCAACGCGGCACCGACGCGTTTAGGGCTTGCAGCCGAGAAGACCGCTTCAGCCGTGCGGCGAACGAGTTCGGGGTCCGCGCCCCGCGATGGCGCCACGAGACCACGCTCGTCGGGCACGAAGTACTCGACGAGGTCTCGCTCGGCTACTCCAGGCGTCGTCTCGAAGGCGATGTGAGGCTCGACCCGGCCGATGTGCACGTTCGTTGTGAAGGCGATCACCGGAACCACTCCACCAGCGAGGACCCGGGCGATGTCGAGAGCACTGTCGGCAGTCAGCGCCTCAACGCGTACCTCGACCACGAGCTCGCGCGGGAGAGGATGGTCGAGCCCAGCTTCTACCCAGTCCGTTCGCACCCGAACCTCGGCCTGGCGGCCCTCTACTGGAAGGAAGAACCTCGAACCCGCGTCGGGAGCGAAACGCACACCCGATGGGCCCTTCATCACGACGACGAAGGGTCTGAGCGTCGCGTCCGTTGGGTCCTCCTCGAAGGCTGCACTCGACACACCGTCATCCTCGCGCTCCCGCCGTGTCGCGCCGACGGAATTGGCTTTGCTGTGGTGCAGGGTCATCTTGCGGTGGTCTCGGTCGCAGTGGCTAGTGAGCGATCCGGCGCGCATCGAACTGCCCAGCCGACTCGCCTCGATGATCGAGATAGCGGCGCTGCTGCATTCCCCAGGCGTCTTCGATCCGGTCCCCGATCGCGAATGCCTGCTCCTGAGACGCGGTTGCGTCGCTGGGGAGCCGGTCGAGTTCGATGTGCCACAACAGATGCGCATCAGCGCAGCCGCCAACTGAGTTCTCCCAGGTCCCTGGCTCGGCCCATCCTTCGCCGACATTGCCCAGCAGCGCACCTTCAGTGCGAACCAGCGCGAACGCCAGGTGCCACTCTCCATCGGGGTCGAGGGCGAGGTTTCGGGCCAGTTCGAGCGCTGCCCAGCTGTAGCCGACAAGTGAGATCAGGTTGAAGACTCGAGCGTCCTCGCCTTCTCGGTCCTTGGTGTCTCTCCCGCCGCGGTCACCGAACCCGACGTCGATCGAACCGTTTCGATGAACCGCCACGTAGCTGTTCCAGGGCTCTCCGCGACCGTAGAAGTTGACCAGAGCAGCAGCGTGCGCAGTTGGGATCTGTTGTTCGCCGAGACGCACACGGCCGGATTCGCCCAGAGCTACGGTCTTCAATTCATCGAGGCGATCCCAAAACTCCGAGTCGATCGTGATGACCTCGTGGTCGGGGTCTGACGGGAGCAACATGAGCCGGGCCGTCGGCCCGCGGACCCGACGGCCGAGACCACCCAACGCGAAGTCCGCCCGATCTGTCGCATCGAGTCCCTGAACGGCCAGGTGTCGACGCCAGCGGGCACGGAGCGACTCTCGGTCCGTGAGCGCGGTCATGGCCGTACCTCTCGCCGCAGCCGAACGGCAAGGTCCTCCGCGAGCTTGTGAGTGTCGTGAGCGAGGGCGGCTCTGCGCCGGACCGGCGGCGACAGCTGCACGAGGACCCGGTCCTTCGAGCCGATCCCCATTGTGGCTGTACGCGGATTCTGCGCCTGCTCCTCCTTGGTTCTCCACCCCAGGTAGCCGACTCCCAGAAGTACGGCGGTGACAGCGACATGGCTCAATCGCCGCGGCTGGTCCACGCGGTCGAGTATCCCGCCGATGAACCGCAGTGCGTCCGAGATCCGCTCGGTCACTGTCTCCTCGATCAACGACGCGATCCCGACCTGCCACCCATTGTCTTCGAGCGCTTGCTGGGCGACGACAACTCCGCCGGTCTCGCTCAAGCTGACGAAAGCCCCGTCGTCCTGCCGCAGGACCACGGTGTCAGCGTCCATCGAGGTGTTCGTCGCAACCGTCAGGCTCAACACGGAGTTGGTGCCAGTCAACGCCTCGCTGAGCAAGAAGCGGTGTAGCTCCGCGTCCTCGAGCTCGGCGGGACGCAAGACCTGTCGCGCGGGTCCGCCGGCCACCGAGACGACGAGCGACGTGCCAGAACCTGACGGCGCTTGGGGGACGAGGCCGAGCGATTGACGCGCCACCTCTGCTTCGTCGAGAGGCGCTGAGGCATTGGCGAGAGCGAAGTCGTGTAGGCCTCGGACGACCTTCGCTTGCAGGTCCTCGACGCCGTCGAACGACGACGTGTAGTGGCCCTTCTCCCAACCCTGAACCTCGCGAACGAATGCGAGCTGCTCGGGGCCGGGTTCCATTCCATCTTCGAGAAACGCGAGCACAGGTCGAGCGTCACGCGCCTCGCGGTACTCCTCGTGCGTCGCCGACAGCCCCGAAGCCTGGGCATACCCGTACTCGGATCCCAGGATGAGCACCACCGCTTCTGACTCGCGCACACCAGCCATGCACGCAGCCTGAGGACTGTCGGGCGACGCCCCGAAGTCCTCAGCCCGAACGACCTCATGACCAAGCGAGCTGACCGCTCGCGCCGCCGCGTCACGCAGCGGCTCGAAGCCCCGAATCAGCGAGCTGATGAACACCTTCATGTGCCCATTATCGGCGCGAGGTGTGACACCCACGCTCGCCATTTTCCCAGGATCCCCCCAGGCCCCTCGTGGCGTTCGCTGGGGTCGCTACACCTCGCTACCAACGGGAGCGGATGTACTCCATCGCGTCCCTCGTGTTGTAGAGCCGAGTCGAGTTCCCCATCCGAACGTAGAACTCGGCGTCGTCGCCCAGGTAGATCGGCTTCTGGCTCGGCCGGACGTCGAGCCTGCAGACCTCGCCCTCCGGGAACTCGTCGAACGTCACGTCCACGAGGGTGGCAGCCGGCGACTTTCCGATCTCTCGGTCGAGCTGGGTGATCAGCCAGTTCTCGAAGCCGTCCCGCCCGTTGTTGCCAGTGGTCGAGTAGTCATCGGCCATGCCGGTCGGGTCCTGCCTGTCGTGCACGCCGATCAGGAGGACGCCTCCGCCCGCGTTCATGAAACCAGCGACGGACTTCAAGACGCTGTGTTCGAGCTTCTTGTCGACCTTGCCGGTGTGGGGGTTGTAGCGCGCCGTCTGCTTGTACTCGACGGTCTTACTCTCGCCGGCCTCGATCAGCTCCGCCGTCGATCGGTGTTGGTCGTGCTCCACCTCGGCCACGTCGATGTCGGGCTCGGTCTCGAGTTCGTCGGGTTGCTCAGGGACCTCGACCCAGATCTCGCGTCCCGTATCGTTTTCCAGGTACGAGAACGCCGTCTTGGCGTAGTCGTGGGCCGCGAGCTTCTTGAGCTGCTCCTTGACCCGACGTCGACCCTCCATGGCGAACTCGAGGTACTCCCGGAGATCGCCGTGGCTCCAGTCACCGTGCGGGTGCAGGATCTTCACGAGGCCTGACACAGTCTTGCGTACAGCACGCTCGTCTCGGGCCGAGAGATGCGAGCCGAGCGAGAAGTCAGCGTCGATCGCCCGTACCTGGCTGTTCTTGCGGAGCTGGCGCATCGCCTCGGCGAAGTAGTCAGACACGAAGCCGAAGTGATCGGTGAAGAGCCTCGCTTCGAGCTTCGGCGCTTCCCACCCAGGCAGGTAGTAGTGCAACCGATCGAGGAATGCCGGGTCGATCATCTGGGGCGGGAGATCGGCGAAGAGGTGAGCCGTACGGACGAGCTCCTCGTGGGGCTTCGAGGTGTTCCCGACGAAGACAACCGAGGCCTCGGCGGGGATCTCTTCCTTGCCGCGGGCAAATGAGCCGGACTCCATGAAGTCCTTCAGCATGTTGACGACGGTCGAGTCCCCCATTTGGAGGCCAGCGACCTCGTCGAAGGCGACAACGTCCCAGGTGCCGAGCAGGCCGACGCGGCCACTCGACATGTTCACGAACAGCTGGGGGACGGTGACCTTGCCGCCGGAGATGAGGATCGCGTTCGGGTTGGACTCCCGGTAGACGAATGACTTGCCTGTGCCCCATGGGCCGAGCTCGATGAGGTTGTAATTCCGCTCGACCATCGGGATCAGGCGAGTGAGCGCCAACAGCTTCCCGCGAAGGTCGTATTCAGTCGGCTCGAGACCGATCGTGCGCACGACGAGATCGAGCCAGTCGTCACGACTGAACTCCTGCCGGGCCTCGACGTAGGCGGGGAGGTCGAACGCGGCGACCTGGATGGGCTTGAGGCCCGCGATGTAGAAGGGCGTCTTCTGCGCCTTGTCTTCGAGGTCGTTGTAGACGAGGTCGATCTGCGACCAGGCGCCCCCGCCCAGGAGCCGCTCATACTTGTAGACGGTCTCCTCTGGGACATTCACGAACTTCGATCCGAAGTTCGCCAGTGTCGCCCAGAACTTCTTGTCGGACTCGACGAACCGAACGTCGACCTTGTCGATCAGGCGGTGCTTGCCCTTCTTCTTGAGTTCGGCCTTCGCCTGTTCGGATTCGTCGGGTCGGATGAAGTTGTCGGCAAGGACCTGGTTGACGACGGTGAGGCCGGCCTCGATCTCGAACGGGTCGGACGAGGCGCAGTACTTCCCGAGGAGGAACTCGAGCACGTACACGGGCACCGACGCGCCGACCTTGACCTGGCGCACGAGGTCCTTTCGAACGACCCGGCCGGGGAAGAACCGGTTGGCGAGCTCATCCAGGCGATCGTGTTCGGGTTCGGTCACAGTTCCTCCTCGACGATCACGTGGGCGGCGACCTCGACTTCGACCGCGTCGCCCAGGCGGATGCCGGTCGACGCGTCGAGTACTTCGAGTATGGCCACGGAACCGGCGGTGATGTTCTCCGAGATCTGCAGGGTGATCACCTGGCTCTTGTCGACCGCCGCATCGATGGTGTCGGTGGATGGGTCGAACCCGTCGCCGCCGACTACTCGAGCGATGCGGTTGCCGTCCTGCGACAGCACGACCCGCACGCCACTCTCCCGGGTGAACAGGTCGCCGGTCATCTGGATGGTGACGGCCACGATGCCGGTCGTGATTCGTCCACCGGCCACCGACAGTTCGATCTCGTACTTCGGTTCGGCGGTCGGCTCGTCCGAGACAACGGTGATGACGGGTACGACAAGCTCCTGGGGCGAGAGTCCGCCGTGGAAGAACTGCAGGCCGCCGCCGGCCACGAACACGCCGAGCCCTCGTGGGGCGATGATGTCGAGCCCACCCCCGATGCCGAAGTCGGACAGCGGAACCTTCACGGTCGAGTCCGTTGCGGTACCACCGGTCCCGATCCAGGCCCGCCGATGCAGCTCCCCCGTGCCGGTGGATGGCTTGTCGACCTTCAGCTCCTCCCCCACTTGCCGGACGGCCAGGAAGCCGTGATCGGCGGTGAGAACAACGCGCCGTATCCCGGCGTGGAGCAAACGAGCGACCGCAGTCTGGAGAACGTTCAGCGTGGCGTCGAACGAACCCCAGCTCGCTGCCAACTGGTCGGACTCGCCGTCGGCGTCGATCTCGGTCGAGCGAACCACCACGAGTGCCGCTCCCTCAATGCGCTTCTTGAGTTCGCGGCTGGTGTACTGCGCCAGCTTGTCGAGCGGAACGTCGGCCACCTTGCCATGGGCCTTCTCGAAACGCTTGACCCGATCAGAAACCGTCCGGACGGCCTGCCCGTCGACATTCACGGCGAGGCGGGAGTCCGAGCCCAGCTCCACATCGAACCGCTCGTTGGCACCGGGGGTGATCGCGGCCATGCCGACCGGGGTGATGGTCGGGGCGGCCGCAAGCGCTGCACGAACGTCGACGGCGGCATTCAGCCGTCCGAGCCTGGTAGCGAGATCTTGGCCGAGCTCGTAGCGAAGCGCATCAACGAGCACATACGCCGTGCTCGCCCGGCCGCGCACCTCTTCATGGTGGATGCGACGCTGCTGCTGGTCGGAAACGTCTGCATCGCTGGAAATCGCGTCCGCTGTTCGTCGCAGCACCTCGTCGAGCCACTGTTCGTAGCGTTGGCGGCTGAGTCCGAACGCGTCGTCGAGGCCATACAAGTCGGCACCGGTGCTGACTCGTACGAACTCCATGCGGCGGTACGCGCTGTCGACCGCCCAGCCGGTCGACGAGTACCAGTCGACAACCGAGGCCAACGCCTCGGTCGCTGGTGGCCTCGTCTCAAGTGCGGCGTTCAGTCCTGCGATGGCCTCAACCGCGCGCCACCGAGCAGGGAAGTCGTGTTCCTCAAGCCGGTTCGGTTGCGCCCACCAGCTCGATCGGAGTCGGACCTCGGCGAGCTCGCTCGCACCCTTCCAGTCGCCCTCGCCCAGAAGGCGCTTTGCCTCAAGCAGACCAAGCTCCTCCAGCCCCGGGGTGAGATCAACGCTGTCCATCCCGTCCTGCCAGGTCAAGACGGCAGCGGTGTGCAGCACACGGTCAGCCTCGTCAGCTAGTTCGACGACCGCGGACGAGGCCTCGGGCGTCGCCCGAAGGAGGCCCCACGTGTCGTTGACAGTCTTGCGCTGAGGCGCCGACGGCGGCGCAAAGGATCCAGTGAACTCGTCCGGGAGCGCCCCTGTCGCGCCGTGGACCGCTGTGAGCACGAAGTGCCGGAAGACCTCGGAGCGAAGGGCAGCTCCGTCCACGGCGTCGGCGGCAGCGCCGACCGCCTGGGCGAAAAACTCCTGGGCAGCTTCGAGGAGCGACGGATCCGAAAGCTGCTCGTCGTATGAGCCGGACAGCAGCGCCCGAGCGATGGCCGACGTACCGGATTCGCGCACCAGGGTCATCAGCCGTGCGTCGGCCTCGCTCACACCCGCGTCAAGTGCCGCTTCCACCTCCGCGATGGTCTTGCACTGCCGGCCCAGTTCCTCGAGCCTTCGGTCGGTGAGCTGACCACGCAGCGAGGATCGGATGACGGTGGGAAGCAAGCTGCGATACGACGCCCCGACTGCACGCAGCTCCTCGAGCGGATCGGGATTCGGCGCCGCCGCCGATACGTAGACAAGCAGGTTCGGCGGGGTCGTTCCCGCCAATTGCCCCTCGACTTCTCTCCGGAGGGCGAACCAGCTTCCGTCAAACGTGGCGACAGCCGTGCCCTCAGGGGCGATCTCGCCGACGACCGAGCCGTAGGACTGTTCCTGGTCGTCCCAAATGACAACGCCGTGCCGCTGGAGCTTGCCGGCAAGCTCTCCGGCGAGGTGGTCTCGTACTGCCGTCATAGCTGATCCGCGTACTTCGAGACCGTGGACCAAGTGTGCTTGCCCTGCTTGAGCTCCTTCCGGTACTTCGCGGCGTCCTTCCAGGCAGGGAACAGCGACGCCAGTGGCGCTGCGTTGAGCACTGCCCCATCGTCGAGATCGGGTTCCCATCCGAGGTTGGCGATTCGCTCCGCCTCGTCCCGGAATGCGATGAGCTCGACGGAGAGCTTCTGCTCGGCATCGAGTTCCTTGGACACTGCAGCGATACTCCTACCGGCACCACCGTGCTCGTACTCGCGCTGCAAGGTCGCGATTCGCTGCTCGGCGAGCCGTTGACGTTGCTCCGTCTCTCCGACGACGGCGAACAGCATCTCGCGAGAGAGGCGCGGCGCATAAAGCCAGGTACCCCATGCCTTCGAAGGAACTTGGAGCTGCCAGTAGATCGGCGCCTTGCGGCGGCTCATCGAATACCGAGATAGATGACTCTTATAGAAGCTCGAGCGGAGGTAGGTTTCGAGCGAAGGACGCTTCATAACCGAAGCGAGAGCGGAGTCCAGCGTCGTTTGGTCACCGCTCAACGCTGACGCAGCCAATCGAACGCGAGCAGCGATGTCCCAGTCATGTCCCTCTTGATCCAAGAGCACTCCGTCCGGCGGCAACTGGAGTGGATATCCCTCCGGCGTCCTCGTAGGAGGATCACCGTCGCCATTCAACAGGAACCCGGGCGCAAATCTCGCTGGTGGTGCGAGTAGATCCTGAGAAACCTCGCCATGGTGCGGGTGAGAGACCACCGTGATGTCCCACCGGCCTACTGCCAGTCCGACGACATACGACAGGTAGCGGTCGGCCTCCTGTTCGGTTCGCCCGGGCTCTGCAATGCCCTCCCGGTTTACCACCCGCAACACGGATACGGGACTGACCTGAAGACCATGAGCGATCACTTCGACTCGACGGTCGGCAACGAATGTCAGGTTGGCGATTGCGCTCGATCCGCCCGTCGAGGCAATGAGTTCGTCAATCAACTCAGCGATGGGGAGTTGATAGAGACGACTGATCTCGGGATCTAGGTCACTTCGCTCTGGGTAGTCCAGCGGTTGACAACCCACTTCCTGATCGATGTACAACCGAGCCGCCTCTGAGAGACCCGCCGCAGCAAGTACCGCTTCGTCCACCAAACGGCTGTCCTCAAGCTGAGCGAGTAGGTCGATCCGTCCGTTTGACATGACGCTGACAAACCGATGTGTCAGCTCATCCGACTCGTCCATCGACGCTCTGCGCAGGGCCATCCGCCGAGTCGGTGCGGCAGCCTCTTCAGTTGTGAGCCAAGGGAGCTTCTGGACTAGCCCGACCTCGTAGCTCTTGGCGGCGCCACCCGAGGTGACCTCGTCTCCGGCCGCGACCAGCCCCGCGAGCTCAGCGCGCGTCAGGCGGCTGGAAAGCAGTCCCTGCATCGCGAACAATTCGTCATCGTTGTTAGGGAAGATACAGTTGCCCTTGTTGGAGAAAACACAGCCCGAGGGGTACAAGCGCGCCGCGAATCCTGAAGCTGTCCTCGTAGTCCAAGTAAGACCAGGCTTGAAGTAGAACTGCGGGTTCCTAATAACGGACCCGTCGAAGTCCTTAATCGCTCTGCCGTCGGCCCCCCAGTTCAGCACCAGATGCGTGTCAGCCCAAAAGGGGCTGTATGCACCGCCCTTTGCGAACGGAACCCACGGTCGACTCTGCGAGCCAGACAAACCCGACGTGATTCGCGCCGGATCGACCTCCCACGCGGCGCGCACGAACCGGAAGTCATCTCCCGTGGCCAAGCCCTGGCGGACTGAGGCGGCGGCTCCCTCCAAAGAAGGCAGATTGGCAAAGAGCTGACGAATCTCGGAGTCGAGCCAGTACGACACGGGTGAGCCATCAATTGAGTGAAGGTCAGTAGTCTGAATCTCGAAGACGCGCGGATCCGGTTCGCCCGTCCTGGAGTTCTGCACTGCGTCACGAAGTGCTTCGGGGCGATTTGGCTCGCGCAAGAGCCTGACGACCCGGCTCACACCAGCGTCGTCACTACGCGCTACGACATAGGCGGCTGCTTCAACGAGGGCGTCTTCCATGACACCGTGACCGAGATCCGCAAGGGTTCGGAGGTCGTTGCCAAGGACGACCTCCTTACGCCATCTCTCGAAGGTCTTCTGGAAGAGGCCAGCTCTTGAAGTAATCGCTGCGCACGTTCCGCCGTTATGCACGAGTTCCAAACCGCGACCGACGAACACTGCCAGGAGGTTGTAGTCCTTCGTGGGTACCCACGGATAGGCCGCCTTAAGGTAGGACTTGGTCGCCGCCACTGGTTCGCCGAACGGCGGGTTCATCAGACACGCCGTGTAGCGGCGGCTCATGGCCTCGACGAAGCGCACGGCGTCGTGGGCTTCGGCGGCGAAGAGCCGTTGCGACGCGGTCGACGTCGTCTGGTCGGCGATCGTCGCCAAGGTCTCCAGTACTAGGGACTCGACGTTGGCGGCATCCTCCTGGGACACCCCTTCAGAGAGCGTCCCCTCGACCTGACCCGTGCCGAACGCATCGCGGGCCTCTCGGTCAAGACGCTCTTCGATCTTGAGAAGAGGGCCGAGCACTGGAGCCATGACGAGTTCGTCAGCGACTGCTCGCACGACCCGGCCAACGTGCGGCGGCAGCGCGGCGATCAGATCATCGGTTTCGGGCCCAGCGGGCAGTGATTGGGCGCAGATCACATTCGGCTTCGGGAGCGGAGAGCGGCAATGGCGGCGAGCCCGGAGGATCACGGCTGCCTGCGCGATCTGGGTCGCACGGGGATCGATGTCGATACCCCACAGCGACCGGACGATGTCCGGCGCCGCATCTTCAGCTTCGACGCCAGCGTGCCGCCATGCCGCCTCGAGCACCTCGTAGGCGCCGAGCAGGAAGTGACCGGATCCGCAGGCCGGATCGAGCGCACTCACCTCGCGAAGGTCGATCGCTTCCGGGACTGGCTCGGGCACCTCGACGAGCAACGGCAGCTCGTCAACGAGCGTCGGGTACGACGCGGCGAGGTGTGCGCCGAGGCCGTTCTGGACGAGGAACTCGACGACGTACGAGGGCGTGAAGAACTGGTTCCGAACAGCGAGCTCCCGTGAGTTGCGGGGAGCCGAGGACTCTCGCATCTCCTTTCGTTCCTCGGCAGAGTTGAAGAACTGGTACGACCAGCCGAGCGCGTCGGGCGCCGACCAGATCGTCTCATCGGCAGCGACGAACGATTCGATCAGCTCCGAGAACGCCGTTGTCGACGGCTCAAGCTCGAGCAGTGGGTTGCGCGGGTCGAACAGTGCTGGGACATCGGATGACAGTTCGTCAGCGCAGATCCGGACGAACAGACGGAAGCGTTCCCAATCCTCATCAGCGCTTGCCGGTGCGATCTCGGCGAAGTCGCGGAACCCCTGCGAGGCAAGCCCACTGCCGATCGCCTCGGGAAGGATTCCGAGCCCTTCGGCAACCCGCAGCGCGACGAGCCGATTGACGTGGGTGAACGCCGCCTCCCTGATCAGCCGTTCGACTGCGGCGGGTTCCGTCTCGCCCTCGCTGCGCAGGAAGGCGACGATGTCGAGCAGATCGATTCGGACCGCGGCCTGGGATGCGTTGAGGGACAGCGCGTCTGCCTCTTCGATCCGCCCGTCGCTCTGGTGGATGCCGAAGTCACCCTCGAGCGTCGAGGCGAGATCGGCCTCGAGCAGTGACCGCGCCTTCTGGATCAGGTTGCTCAGGGCAGTCCGCTGCGCGCCGTCGAGTGATGCGGTCATCGGAACCGGACCTCGGTGTCGTCGTCGAGCTCGTTCAAGACCGCCTCCCGCAACCGGCCAAGCGCCGTATCGAGTTCGGTCTCCGACGTGATGGGCGCGCTCCAGACGTCAGCGGCGCGGACATGGCGGACCTCGCGGGTCGCCACGAGAGCGTCCAGTGCATCGGACACCGAGCGGACTGCGCCTTCTACGCCTTGGATGTTCGCTCGTAGGAGCGGGATCGTCGTGGCGTCGGCGAGGCGGGAGAGCGGCCCAATCACTTCGTTGAAGACACTGTCATCGACCGCCGGATAGCGGGTTCGGAGCGCCTCGGTGGCTTCTTTCACCTTCTCGGCGACAGCCTCCCGGAGAGAAGTCTCGGCCGTGGCGATACCTTGTTCGATCTTGGTGGCGTGGCTCTTGATCTTGGCGAGATCGTCGCCGTAGCGGGCCCGGGCCAGCAGCTCGCCGAGTGCTGCTGCCTCCCCGTCGATGTCGGGATCGTCGAGCTGGGCGGCGTTGCGATGAGCAGCCACAGCGGAGCGGAGTGCCGGCATCTCGTTCTCGACAACGGTGGCGAGGTCGGTGACGGCCGCCCGACCGTCGGCGAGATCGGTGCGGCGCTCGTGCATGGTCTCAATGACGAGATCGTCGTCGGGGCCGGATAGACGGGCGAGCAGTTCGTCCATGATGTCGAGCTGTTCGGGCACCTCTAGCCCGGCGCCTCGGAGGGTCGACCTGGCTTCGGTGCAGGGGTGGCGAAGAGCGGCGAAGACCGCCCGGCCGCGCTGTGCGAGCGATCCGACATCGAGACCGACCGGCTCTCCGGTCAACTCGTGGAGCCATTCGGCGACCTCGCCACGGACCTCGACGCCGGGGCCAGTGTCCTCGGCGGGCCGGAACGACGCAGCCCGGAAGGTCGGCAGCTTCGCGAAGATCGGCTCCAGACGGTGATCCGTGTGCGAGGTGATCCGCGACGCTTGTGAGACAACCTCGAGGAGCCCAGCCCGCATTGCAGCAGCCAGGACCACTTGGAGTGCTTCGGGGGAACAGCCGAAGGGCGGACCACCAAAGTGCCGCTCGAGCTGCTGGCCGTTCTGGTCCTCGTTGTACTGCTTGCGTGCCTTGATGTGGGCCACCACTGTCTCGATCGGCCCGGTGTCGGTGACCAGCTCGTGCCCGCCCTTCGTGATTGTCACGATGCTCAGACCATCGGACCCGCAGCAGTCGGGGAGCCCTGCCAGGGTGTCCGCCTTCAGGACCTGCACGGGATCCGTTCGCTTGACCGTCGCCGTGAACTCGTCGAGTCGGGGGTAGATCTTGTCGAGGTGGTTGGTGACGACCTTCTGGGCGACCGACTGCAGTTCGCCATCGGGCGCCTCCTGCGAGGTTCCGTCGAACACGACGGTCCCGGCGGCCAGATCTCGCGCCAGGAGTTGCCCGGCCGTTCGTCCGTGCCGGTCGGCGCGCTTGCGTTCTTCCTGGAGCAGGAAGCGCTCGGCTTCGCCTAGGTCGTTCTTGTGACGGTCGATCATCTCCTCGCTGCGATACAGCTCGACAAGAGCCTCGAAGGTGTCGTTCTCGGTCTCGTACGCCCAGTAGATCCGGCCTTCGTTGTCCTCCGCCCGGGATGTGACACGCAGCGCATCGAGGTCATCGTCTTCGCGGATGTCGAGGCTGACGTCGCCGTCGGTGAGCTTCTCGCGCTCGACCGACAGCTCGACCTTGAAGGTCCGGCCCTTCGTGACGGTGAGCGACCCGAGACGGTCGCGCAACAGCGTCTTGCGAATCCGCTTGTGCCGCTCGCCGATGTCGATCTGCTTCCGTTCCTTCTCCCAGTTCTTCTGCTCCGGGGTCTGGAGTCGGTAGCCGTCATCTCCCTCGCGCAAGCGGTCTTCCTTGACGAGGTCCGCTAGTGCTTCGCGCACGTCTGCCTCAAGGGGGTCGGCGTGGGTGCTGGGGTGAAGGAGAACCGACAGGTTTCGTGGCGAGAGCGGTACGCCGGGAACGTCGGTGCACAGCGCCACGACTCGCATGATCTTGGCGTGGAGGCTGTCGTCTCCGTGTGCGCCGGCGACCTGCTCGACCTCGTGGCGCCACGCAGTCGGAATGACCTCCTCGAGGAGCGTGTACGAACGGTCGAGCGTGACGAGCGTGCCGACGTCGTCGCCAGCGAGCCCGACCGTCGGGTTCGTGATCAGCTGCTGGGTGTGCTTGATGATCGTCCGATTCGACCCACCCATCGTCTGTGGCGCGCCACCCTGGGCACGGCGGGCCGAAACGGCGTCGATGAGGACTTGGAGCTGGTATGGCACGAGCGGATAGAGGCGAACGAAGTCTTCTTCGCTGAACGGCTTGTAGCGATCGGATTGCAGCGCAACGGACGTTGTGAGCTTGTTCCGGTCCTTGTCGAGAGCGGTACGGACCGCCGATGAGCCGTCGGCGTTCTTGTCGAGGACTCGCCGGCCGGTCACCTCGTCGATGTCGGAAGGGAGCAGGTCGACACGGATCGGGAATCGGTCGACCGCCTTGGCCAGCTCTGTCTGTTTTCCTTCGAGGCTGTCGACGACGTCGGTGAGCTTCTCCTGCGACGTGGCGAGCAGCCAGAGTGCACCTTTCTTCTTCTGGCAGGCCTCGGCGAGGCCCTGAAGGCCAAGCATCCGGTCGGCAGACCGAGCGACATACTGGCCAGCCTCGTCGACGATGAACACAAGGCGCTTTGTCCCGGGACGACGCCGTGCGAGCATCTCCAACGCGCGGTCAGCGAACCAGTTGGCATTGATCTCCGGGGCGCCAGCGGCGTTCGACCAGGAATCTGCTGATGGGTAGGTATCGGGGTCGAGCTCATGGAGTACCCGGCTGGCCCGATTTTTGGCTGTGATGATGTTGCGGTCGTCGTTCCACGACCGGCCGTGCACCGACTCGTAGGTCTCGAGGAACTGCTCGAGACCGATCGTCTCCTCCGGTCCCTCAAGCGCGTACTCAAGCTCGGCCAAGGTGACATCGCGGCTGTAGCCCAGCGACTCGAGCAGCGTTCGGTAAACCGGCAGAACCACCGCCTCGCCTTCCCGCAACACGTTGGGGCTGGTGGCGAGATCGAGAAGGACGGCCTCGGCCTCGATCTGCGAGTGGATGGTGCTGAGCAGTTGGCGGGCGCGAGGGATCTCGTTGAGTTCGAAGAAGCGGTCAGCGACTCGCTTGCCGTCTATCTCCGGGTTGGCAATGAGATATCCGAGCACCTTGGCGAACGAGGACTTGCCCGAGCCGAAGAAGCCGGATACCCAGATGTTGACTGTTTCGCTCGGGTTGAGGATCGTCTCCTGGAACTTGTCGAGCACCTCGGTGAGTTCCTCCTCGATGTGCTCGGTCGGGATGTACTCCTCAACCTCGGTGAGGATCGTAGATTCGTCGTCGACCTTGATGACCTCTTCGATCTTGCGATCGATCGGCCGGCTGAACAGTTCTTCGATTCTCACGATTCACCTCGGGGGATAATGAGGGCCCGGTAGCCGTAGGTCGGCTCGGTCTGGCCCATGAACCGCAGGCCGTAATCGCCCTCGATACGGCCCGGGTAGAGGAGCGTGACGGGGCTGTCGATGCGGGCCTTGAGCTCGTCGAGCAACGTGCTCGTGCGATGGGCCGGGTAGAGCGCGCCGGCTCGGTACAGGAAGATGGCCGAGCGTTCGGTCTGCTTGGACTGGATCCGCTCAACAACTCGGTCGGCCAGAGTCGGTCGTGCGCTCAACACCTGACGAACGGCGAGATGCGCTTCCTCGTAGGCACCTGCCCGTTCGAGAGAGATGATCTCGTCGAGTTGGCCGCCCTCCTCCAAGGTCTCCCAGAACACAGCGGCGAGCGAGACGGTGTCACAGTCGATATTCCGCGGGTCGGCCTCTAGCCACCGGCGGAGGTCACCCAGCTCCCGACGCACGGCGTACTCGTCCTTCGGCTCGTACTGGTAGATGAGAAACGGCGGGGTCGCCTTCGTCTCGTAGTAGGTGACAATCCGATCGGAGATGTTGGCGACAGCCTCAGGCAACGGCACGGGCCACCTCCACCAGACTCTCGGCGCGCCAGTCGATCCGGAGGCTCGACCCGGCGCGGTCGTAGTAGAGGAGCCCCTGCGCCGCGAGGCGGTGCATGTGCTGGTCGATCCGGGTGCCGTCCAGCAACCATCGCTTCCACACCGGTGTGGTCAGGAGGCCGCGGCTCGACTCGCCGCTCTGATGGAGGCGGTACGCGGCATAAGCGAACCCACCATCGGAGATGCCGGGGCCGGCGATCTCCTTGTTGGGTGACTTGGTCGCACCTTCGAGGCGTCC
>CAYYHT010000064.1:0-17036 GCA_964471355.1 uncultured Enterobacteriaceae bacterium | reverse complement strand
GACACCACAGGTATTGTGTGCCCCTTGCTGAATCTAGGAGATCTCATGCGCTTATCACTGACCGTTGTCATGGCCCTCACCCTTTTCGCCGGCTGTCGAAGCGACGAAGCCATTGATGGCGACGGCGACGGAGCCTTCACCGAGACTGACTGCAACGACGCCGATGCCGCCATCGGCCCGACCGCTATCGAGACCTGCAACGGCGTCGATGACAACTGCAACGGCTTGGTCGACGACAACGCGTCCGACGCCACATCCTGGTACGCGGACGATGACGGCGACACCTATGGCCACCCCGCCGGCATAGTGCGTGCCTGTGACCAGCCACTGGGCTTTGTCGCCGACAGCACCGACTGCGACGACACCGACAGCGCCACCCACCCGGGCGCTGTCGAGATCGAGTGCACCTCAACCGTGGACGTCAACTGCGACGGCTCGGTCGGCTATGCCGATGCCGATGGCGACGGCTACCCGGCCTGCGGCGACTGCGATGACACCTCCGCGGGGGTAAACCCCGAAGCGACCGAAGTCTGCGACGGCATCGACAACAACTGCTCTGGCACGGCCGACGAGGCTGGCGCCATCGGCGAGAGCGTCTGGTACGCCGACGCGGACTCTGACGGCTACGGCGACGTCAACGACAGCCAGGTCGCCTGTGACCAGCCCCAAGACTACGTGCGCAGCAACAGCGACTGCAACGACAACGAGTCCGAGGCCTTCCCCGGCAACACCGAGACCTGTGACGGTGCGGACAACGACTGCAACGGCACCGTCGACGGCGCCGACGCGAACAACGCCACGCTGTTCTATGTCGACTCCGACGGCGACGGCTCGGGCAACGGCGCCGCTCCCTGGCTCGGCTGCACCGCTCCTGCTGGCTACACGACCAGCGGCGACGACTGCGATGACAACAACGCCGACGCATACCCCGGCAACAGCGAAGTCTGCGACGGTTCCGACAGCGACTGCAACGGCGCCACCGACGACGGTGTGGGCCAGACCTACTACATCGACTACGACGGCGACGGCTACGGCGTCGACGCCGTGTCGCAGGTCGCTTGCAGCCAGCCCACTGGCTACTCAAACACCAACACCGACTGTGACGACCTGCAGGCCGCCTCCAATCCCGGTGCCATCGAGATCTGCGACGGCATCGACAACAGCTGTGCTGGCCTAGACGCCGCCGAGGCCGATGCCGACTTCGACGGCTTCCGCGGCTGCGAAGGCGACTGCGACGACACCGATTCGAGCTTCAACCCGGCAGCCGGCGAGCTCTATGATGCACTCGATCACAACTGCGACGGCGACCCCGGCGATGACCTCGACGGCGACGGCGTGGCCGGCCTGGCCGCGGGCGGCTCGGACTGCGACGACAACGAGCCGTTGCTGCAGACCGACTGCGACAACGGCGGCTCACAGGCCAATGCCGGTGCCAGCTGCCTGCAGCTGATGACCGACTACGGACTGCCCGACGGCGACTACTGGATTGACCCGGACTTCGACGGCGGCACTGCGAACGCGTTCGAGGTCACCTGCGACATGACCAACGGCGGCTGGACCTACGATCTGGGTGGCGGCTGGTTCACCGTGCCCTACAGCGCCGGTCCCGAGCCCATGCAGACCGTGGCAGTCGACGCCGAATACCACTTCCGCCTGTACGGCGCCGAAGCCGGACTCGGTGACACCAGCAGCCGCGGCGGCGACGGTGGCATGACCGAAGGCTCACGCGTCTTCACCGCAAGCACCGGCCTGTGGCTCTATGTTGGCGGTCAGGGCGAGCAGGGCGGCCAAGCCGACCAGGGCGCCTCGAGCACCCACCAGGGCGGCTGGAATGGCGGCGGACGCGCAACCCGTGGCGGCTCCGGCGGCGGCGGCGCGACGGACCTGCGCATCATCGATCCGAGTGACCTCAACAACCGCATCCTCGTGGCAGGCGGCGGCGGAGGCTGCGGCAACGCAACCTGCGCCTCGAACGGCGGCCACGGCGGTGGACTCACCGGCAACGCGGGCTCCGGTGGCTCGCAGCGTGGACGCGGGGGCACCCAGACGGCCGGTGGTACATCCACCTACGGCAGCAACGGCACCTGCAACGGCAAGTTCGGCCAGGGCGGCAACAACCGCCAGGCCAACGACGAAGGCGGCGGCGGCGGCGGCTGGTGGGGCGGAGCCTCGGGCTGCGAGTCCAACTCCCCCGCGGGCGGCGGCTCGTCGTACTACGACGGCATGACCGCGATGCAGGCCACCACGGTTGGTGGAAACACCGGCAACGGCTGGGCCGAGTACATCTTCAAGTAGGACCTCATCGTCCCCCCTGCGGTACGCTGGTCGTGCCAAAGGGGGGATGGAGCCCTCCATGATCCGACGCCTCGTCACCATTCTGATCGTCGCCGCGGCGACCACAAGCGGCAGCCTGTACTGGCTGCACGATGGCGACCTGAATCAGATCGCTCAAGACGCGGCATCACTGCCGACTCCCACAGTACCGGCCAAGCGCTAGCCGCGTTCCATGGCCCTGTGGGAGCGCTCGTAGCACCCAGCGCATCGAACAAAACGCAGAGCTGCTGCAACGCATGCGCGAGCTGATGAACAAGGTCGATGAGGTCGGACGCAACGCCAAGACCTACCTCGAAGAGTCCAAGCTCGCCGTCCAGGATGCCCAGAACAAAGCGCTGATCGCCGACAGCAAAGCCAGCTAGTTCGCCAGCCTTCACTTCAGAAGGGTCAGGACCCCCACGCGTTGCGCTATGTTGCGCCTCCGGAGGTCCACCTTGAACCGAGCGCTGCCCCTATTTGTCGCCCTGCTGGCCGGGTGCACAGGCCCCACCACCGTCGAGCGCACCTTCACCGGTGGCGGCGAGATCAGCCTGAACTTCACCCGGACGGACGGCCTGGGCGTCGATGGAAACGTCACCATCGAAGGCGCCACCGCGGACGAAATCGCGAACGAAGGCGGCGCCGCATTCATCGTTGAAGAGACGGTCGGCGGCGAGCGAACCTTCTGGAGCGCCTACACCGAGATTGCCGACTTCAGCCTGCTGAACAGCGACCTGCCGTGCACGACAGGCAGCCGGCTCTTCGTGGCCGTCACCCACTGGGAGGCGCCAGAAGACGGCGTCGAGAACACCGTTGAGGTCGGCTTCTTCGGAACCGGCATCGAGAGCACCAGTGCCGCGACGGCCCTCGAAGGCATGACCGAGGGCAGCTCCTCTGCAGATCTCGAATGGAAGGGTGACCCCACCTGTGGCGACGCCAGCGACACGCTTGGCACCGGCAGCGTCACTGCGAGCTGGAGCTTCGACTCGGCGGTGACCGCCACCGTGGACGCCACCCCGGAATAGCCGTGCGTCTGCTCTCTTGGAATCTGTTCGGCCTGTCCGACGAGCACCTCGACCTGCGCACCGAGGCGGCCCTGTTCACGGCCCTGATGGGCGGCCCTCTGGAGCAGATTCTGGCCAGCGGACAGCCTGCGCCACCGCCACCTGACGTCTTGATGTTCCAAGAGGTCGTGGACCGCACGTGGCACGCCCACCTGCGCCCGCATCTGAGTGCAGCCGGGTACGAGATTGTGCCTGCATCGCCCAGGCCCCGGGAGTACTTCGAGGTGCTTGCCGTGCGCCCACCGTTCAAGGTGTTGAGCCACGACATCACACCCCTGGACAGCTTTCAGGCCCGCGAGCTGACATCGGTGACCGCCAGCGGCTACGGCCACACCTGGCTGTTCATGACCGCCCACCTCGAGAGCCTCAAGAGCGGCGCAGCCAGCCGACACATCCAGGCCACACAAGTGCTCAAGCGCCTGCGAGGCCACGACGGCCCGGCCATCTTTGCCGGCGACACCAACCTGCGCATGCGTGAGGCCGACGTGCTCGCTCCCCTGCCCGATGCGTGGGAGGCAACCGGGGCCAAAAAGGCTGAGCGCTTCACCTGGAGCAAGCCCAAGGCTTCCATCCAGGCCCGCTACGACCGCATCTGGGGCCACAACCTGCGGTTTTCGGACTTCCGCTGTCTGGGCAGGCAGCCGGTCACTCCCGACAAGCAGCCCCCCTCGGACCACCTCGGAGTCTCGGTCACGGCCGTTCCCAACTCCTAGCGCGCTGAGTCCGAAATTTTCCAGGGAGCGGCGTGCTTCGTCTCGCCGTCGATCCGCTGCAACGGCGAGACGAAGTCGCCGCTCCTTGTTCGGCAACGCTCCGGACTTCGGACTCAACCCAGCAGATGCCTATCCAGCATCGCCAAGCGTGATGTTGATGGGCACGCCGACCATCTTTCGCGCGGCCATTGGCACGCTCGACTCGCGCAGAGCCGCCTGGCGATGGCTGGCCAGCAGCGGGTGCGCCAGGCCGAGCAGCTGCTGCCGGTGCGCCTGTGCGTCGTCTGGCCGACCGGTGACTTGGGCCGCACGCGACGCCCACAGCAGCAGCTGACCGCGTCGAAACTCGGACCGTTCCGTGCCGATGCCGGCTTGCAGATGGGTCAGCCCGGCGTCGAAGTCCCCTCGCCGCAGCGCCAGGGTGCCCGCAATCATGCGGTACCAGCCTTCGGAGGGGTCGAGCTCAGTGGCTCGCTCCAGGTTGCGCTCAATGCGGTCGAGGTTCACGCCGGTGTACTCCAGGCGACAGGCCTCGGCCCACAGCTTCCAGGCCTCGGCGGCGGGTCCGTCGATAAACCGCGAGTCGAACCCAGACGCCGCTGGTGCGGGCACCTCGTCCAGGCTCGGCCCATCCCACGACCAGTCCAGCTTCGTCCAAGCCGTTCGCGAGACCGGTGTGTCGCCGACCCCGATGTGCAGCGCCCGATGTTCGGGGTCGACCACCACGCTCTGCACGGTGTCTGGCTGGGCCAGCACGCCCCCACCAACTTCCTCGGCTCCGGTCCAGCCGTCGATGTGGCTACCAAACAACGCGCACAGTTCGTCGACGCCCAAGCCTTCTGCGGCGTGCCGCGCGATGCCGGCCATCAAGCTGGCGTAGCGACCGTCGGAGTGGGCAATCCAGGCTGCTGCCGGCGTCACCTCGTCGACCTGCAACGCGGGATGCCGGTAGCGGTTGGTGTGACCCAGGAAGTCCTCGCCACGGCCGGCTCGGGTGACCTCGACCCGTGACCCGGTGAACTCGAGCAGCACGGCATCGCGCTCGCGAGCGGACGAGACCAGAAATCCCCAGCTCGATGCGGACGGCAGCTCGCGGGCAATGCGAATGGCATCGTCCAAAGACTCGGCGCGACGAATCAGGTCGTGGCCCAGATCGATCACGGACCGCCCATCAAAGCGCACGTCCCGGTGAAAGCGTGTGTGCGCGGC
The DNA here is from genome assembly GCA_964471355.1 of uncultured Enterobacteriaceae bacterium. GTDB lineage: Bacteria > Myxococcota_A > UBA796 > UBA796 > CAYYHT01. The sequence continues at coordinate 11,737 of CAYYHT010000064.1, read as the reverse complement.
CAGGGTGATGCCCGCTTCGTTGAACGACGTGACCCCGGGCGTGTCGGCGCCACGCGTGGTGACAAAGCCGTACTTCACGCCGGTGTCTGGGGTGCAGAACACGACCGCGGGTCGCCGCTCCCAGATTCCCTGGCCAGGGAAGTCGAAGTTGCGACCGTGCAGCACTCGACCGTCCTCGGAAGCGCGGCCCCAGACTGCTAGGGACGAGCACATGGGAGGGAGCGCCGACGCGGCCCGCTGTGCAAAGGGCACCAGCCCCAGTCGCGTCAACGTGCCGATGAAGTTCTGGGCCACATCCATGACGCCGAGGTCGGGTGCGCGGGATTGGTCCACCCCCAGCGCCTCGCCAAAGGCCTCGGTCCGCTCGCGGTATTCGGCGGGACGAGCCGAGTACAGGCGGCGCAGCGCCAGGCCAAGCAGCGGCGTCATTGCCCCGCGAGCCACCCGCTCCACCGGACCCAGGCTGGCCGTCGGGAACAGCATGCCTTTGGGCATCGACGGGTAGTAGGCAACGACGTCCTCCCATCCGCCGAGCTGACGCACCAAGCTTCCATGTTGATGGCCCATCTGCTGCTGGGTGCCGCGCAGGCGCAAGATGTCGGTCGATGTGGTCATGAGTGCTCCGGAGGAATTCGCTTGAGTGGTTCGAGCAGGTGTGTGCGGATGAAATCGTGCATGGGGACCGGATCGAGGTCGCGCAGTGCCGCGTGGACCATGCCGCCGTCGACCACGACATAGATGAAGTCGAAGACGGCCTCGGGGTCACAGGGGACCACCCGCCCGTCGGCGATGCCCTGGCGCAAAGCCGCGACGATTCCCTCGCGAACAGGCCCCAGCTGCTGCACCAAGATCTGCCGAAACCGAGCCCGCTCGGTCTCGTCGCCTGCACCGGCGAACTGAGCGACGAGCACGACAAAGTCCGTCATGCCTCGCTCGGCAAAGAACTCGTGCTCGGCCCGAATCAAGGTGTCGACCATGTCGATGGGGTGAGTCACCGTCATCAGCCGGGTGCCGACATACACCATCTCTTCGTTGCGGACCGACTCGAGGAAGTGCTCGAAGATGTCGGACAGGCTGGGAAAGTAGAAGTACAGAGTGGGCCGTTTCATGCCCAGTTCGCGGGCGATGGTCGACATCGACGTGTTGGCCAGACCGCGGCGGCGCAGCACATCGAGTGCAGCCACAGCGATCTCATTGCGCTTTTCTTCATCGAGCTTGCGAGCGGCCATCTTCAATTCCCTGACGAGGTGTCAGGTTACTCATTCCTGACAGGGTGTCAAGGAATGATCCTGGACCAAGCCGAACCGCAGGCGTCATCTGACACAGAACCGACCGATGAACGCCGCCACAACGCAGTAGCCAGCAAATTCGCTAGCGCAGCGGGACCGCCAGCTGCACGCCCACACTGCCTTCGGTGGGGTCGGCCATGGGCAGCACCACCACGTCAGAAGCGGATTTGTCGCCTCGCAAACCAAAGGCCTGGCTCGCGACGATGCTCATTGCGTAGTAGCCAACGGCCGTCTGCAGGATGAGCTTGCCGCCGTTGCCGGGGTTTCGACCCCCGGGGTTGACGTTGCGCTTGGCCAGAAGCGCCCACAACGCCGTGCCGGGCACGACCGTCGCCATCGACAGCCCAAATCCGCCCATGTCGCCGTTGGACAGCGACGGAAAGCCGGGAAGAGGAACAAAGGACTGCACCATGACCTGGCCCGCATCGCTCGGTCCGGTAGGTGCTGGCGCCGTCACCGTCGTGGGCAACTTTGGAACCTTGATGCTGACCGCTGGCGACTTCACGTCAACCCACAGCTCGCCCTCGAGCACGGGCATGGAGCCGACAGGCTTCAAGCCCAGCGACGCATAGTTGGCGTTCTGCAGGCTCTCGATGGCTTTGGGGTCGTAGATCGCGCTGTAGTTCGTGATGCCAGTGCTCAGGCGGCCGTCGACCTTGACGCTGCCGTCTTCGAGGGACCGGGCGGTGATGATCCACGTCCAGGGAGCGTCCGCCAATGCGGCAACCAAGCACTCCATGTCCTCTTCGCAGGCGACGGCGAACGCGTTCTGGTCTTCTGTGATTGGGCTGTCCACGCCCTCTTCGCCGTGGACTTGGATGCCCGGCATGGCCGTGAACGACGCCTTGAGCCGCGGCGCAAGCGCGTCGGGGGCCGCCACATAGATGACCCAGTCTTCCTGGGACAGGTACTCGGTGGGATCGCTGGGAGCCATCTCGATCAGGAAATCGAACGGAACGGACGTCGAGCCGCAGGGCACGGTGATGTCCAGGCCAGTCGCCTTGGTCTCGTTCAGCTCTACGTTGAGCACGCGCCCATCGCTGAGCGTCATGATCCGGTATTCGAGAGCCTGGGCGGCTGTGGGCGCGAGAATCGCTGCCATCAGGGCCGCTGTGCGAAACAACATCAGAGAAAAAACCAATCAGTGAGGGGGAGTCTACACCAGTTGGCTCCGTGTACCATGAGGGCTGCAAGGGGGTGAGTTGGACATCGAGCGCAGCTACCTCATCCATCATGCAGTGGGAAAAGGCAGCTTCGGCACCGTTTATCGTGCGACACAACAGGGTGCTGGCGGCTTCAGCAAAGTCGTGGCCATCAAGATTCTCAATCCAGAAATGGAGGGTTGGGAGGACGTGGCTGCCCGCCTGCGTGACGAAGCCAAGATTCTGGGGCTGTTTCGGCACCGGGCCGTTCTTCACGTCGATGGCCTGTACCAGATCGACGGCCGCTGGTCCGTGGTCATGGAGTACGTGCCTGGCTCGGCCCTGTACCGGGTGCTGCGCGCCCGCGAGACGCTGCCGCTCGGTGCAGCACTCGAGATGGTCAGTGAGCTCGCGTCAGCGCTGCACGTCGCCTACGCGAGTCAGGGGCCAGAAGGGCCTCTCAAGATCATCCATCGGGACATCAAGCCCAGCAACATTCAGCTGTCGACAGCCGGCGAGGTCAAGCTGCTGGACTGGGGAGTCGCACGGGCCGAGTTCGAGGCCCGGGAATCCGAGACCAAGTCCATGCTCATGGGCTCCCGTGGCTACATGGCTCCCGAGCGCCTGCAGTCCATCGATACGCCGGCGGGCGACATCTACGCCCTGGGCGTGGTGCTGGGCGAGTCGCTATCTGGCCAGCGCTTTGGCAAGACCTTCTTCACCGAGGCAAAGCACGAGCAGCACATCGAGGCCTGCCTGCAGACCGTCGCCCGTGAGGTGGGTCTCGACTTCGAGGCGGTCAAGCCACTGCTGGAGCGAATGCTCGCCTATGACCACCAAGCGCGCATCACCGCCAAAGAAATCGAGCGAGAAATCCGCAACCTCCGCGGAGTCGTGCCGGCCCCTTGGCTGGCCGAGTGGGCCGAGACCACCCTGGTCTCGCTGGTCGAACAACAGAAAGTCGAGATGGGCGACGCGGAGCTGAACGGCAGCACCCTGCACGAGCGCACTGAGCCAATGGCGACCGATGAGATCCCAAGGGCCCCCGCTCACACGGCAGAGTCCACCCTGACTCCAGCGCGCTCCATCGGCGCCATTGCCACCCTGGCCGTGATCGGCGGGCTGGCTCTGATCGGATTCCTGGTTGTCGTCGCGGCACTGCTCTTTGTCGGCAACGGACTCATGGCACCCTGATCGTCGATGGATGTTCACCGCTTCACTGCCCCCGTTCCCTGCGGCTCATTCGAGCTGACCCACATGCTGGGAAAAGGCGGCATGGGCTCGGTATGGGCCGGGCGTCACCGCAGCACCGGGGTCGATGTCGCCATCAAGGTGCTCAAGCGCAAGTACGCCGACAAACCTCGGGTCCTGTCTGGGTTTCGGGACGAAGCGCGTTCGACAGCGGGTCTGCACCATCCGAACATCGTGTCCGTCTTTGACTATGGCTTGCTCGACAAGGCGTCGGACGAGCTGAGCCAGGGCACCTTGCAGGCCGGGTCACCGTTCATCGCGATGGAGTATGTGTCGGGCGGCACTCTGAGTCGAGTGGCCCTCGACCTGCACTGGCCCGACATCAAGGGCGTGATGCTCACCTTGCTCGACGCGCTGGCCCATGCCCACGCCCGCAGGGTGGTTCACCTCGACCTCAAGCCTCCCAATATCCTCATCGACACCAGCCAGGCCGATGCGCAGACGGTAAAGCTGGTGGACTTCGGGGTGGCTCATGCCCTGGAAAGGCAGCGGCCCGACACCGACCACATCGCCGGCACGCCGAACTACATGTCGCCCGAGCAGATCGAAGGGCGCTGGCGAGACATGGGTCCATGGACCGACCTGTATGCGCTGGGCTGCGTCGCCTACCGCCTGCTCTACTGGCACCCGCCGTTCTATAGCAAAGACCTGAGCAAAGTCCTCGCAGGCCATCTGCATGCCGAGCCCACATTTGGCGAGACCAAGGTCGAGGTCCCTGCCAAGTTCATCGACTGGACGCGGCGCATGCTCGCAAAATCGCCCAAGGACCGGTACCGACGTGCCGCTGACGCCGCTTGGGAGCTGCACGGTATCGAAGTTGCCTACGATGCCTGGAACGACCCGACGGTGGTCACACATCGCGCACAGAGCCTGCTGAGTGGGGCGGTCCCCGTGCTGACCCTGGGCCCATTGCTCAACGACGCGGCCCCTGCCGAGCCCGAGGAGTGGGACAAGGCGACTCTGCGCATGGCCGACAGGTGGCCGATTCCGCCACTGCCCGACACGTGGCGACGCCCCGACCAGTCCGACAGCATGGCCGCGGTTGGAGCCGGTCTGGGACTGTTCGACCTGCGGCAGATCCCTCTTGTCGGCCGTGAGACCGAGCGAGACGAGCTGTGGAATGCGCTCATTCGCGTGCGACGCACAGGAAGCGGCGAGGTCGTGGTGTTGACCGGCCCCACAGGCACTGGCAAGACGCGGCTAGCAAACTGGATCGCCGAGCGCGCTCACGAGGTCGGCGCCACCTCGGTTCTTCGCGCCAGCCACAGCGCTGAGGAGGACCCCGAGGACGGCATCGCACCCATGATTGCCCGATTCCTGGGCTGCGCTGGCCTCACGGGCGCGCCCCTGGCAAAGCGGGTGAACGCCCTGATGGCCGACTTCGGCGTCAAAGAAGGCTACGAGGTCAGCGCGCTGATCGAGCTGCTGGGGCCCGCCCCCGAGCACGCCTCGACCGAGATGCGCTCCCGCCGACTAAGTGGCCTCAAGACCCGTCACACGCTGATGCTGGGGCTGCTGGAGCACTTCTGTCAGGAGCGACCGGCGGTGTTCATCCTGGACGACGTGCACTTCAGCCTCGATGCGCTGTCCTTTGCCGAGACCATGCTGCGTGCGCGCAACCAGATCGACGCGCCGGTCCTGGTGATCCTGACGGTGCAGACGGACGAGCTCGCCAACAAACCTGCGGCCAAGTACCTGCTCGAACAGGTCATCGAGCTGCGCGGAGGGCGTGAGCTGCCGCTCGCGGCCCTGCCCAAGGCGACGCATTCCAAGCTCGTTCGCACCCTATTGAGACTCGACGGTCGCCTGGCGGCCGACGTGGAACGGTTGACCGAGGGCAATCCGCTGTTCGCCGTGCAGCTTGTCGGGGACTGGATCGAGCGCGGAATCCTGAAAGCCGGCGAGTCTGGATTCGAGCTGGTGGGCGACATGCCGCCCATGCCCAGCGAACTTCTGGCGGTCTGGCAGGCTCGCCTCGACAAGCTGCTCGACGACATGTCCGACACCACAGCGCTCAAAGTGGCGGCGGTGCTCGGTGCGGTCGTCGACGATGACGAGTGGCTGGCCGCCTGCCGCGCTGCAGGTGTCACCCGTCGAATGTCCCTGGTCGACCGATTGTGCTCGAGCGGACTGGCGCGCAAGCGGGAGGGAGGCTGGGCCTTTGCTCACGCCATGTTGCGCGAGTCATTGCTCGATGATGTGCGCGCAGAAGGGCACTGGGTGGCCCTGAACACAGCGTGCGCGGCCGCACTGGCCTCTGGCGGGCGGGCGCGAAGGCATGAGGAGCGCATGGCGCGGTACCTGCTTGAGGCGGGCGAGCACGCGCGGGCCATCGAGCCCCTGTTCGACGGGGTCGAGGCACGCATCGTCGCCGACCAATACGGTGCCGCACGCAGTCTTGTCGACCTGCTGCTGCAGTCCCTCGACAAGGCTGGGGTGCCACTGGAACACATCCGCTGGGGTCGGGCTCGCATGCTCTCCGCCACGGTCAACCGCCGGCGCGGCAGACCCGCAGAGGCCCTCCAGGTCGCCCACAGTGTGGAGATGGAGGCCCGTCGGCAGGGATGGCGGCTGCTGCAGGCCGACGCACGGCGCATGCAGGGAGTGCTCTATCGCGAGCAGGGAGACACCGATCGCGCAGTCGACCTGCTCGAGAACGCCCTTGCGACGTACGACACTGCAGGAGACGACACGGGGACGGCCGAGTGCTGCCACGAGCTTGGCATTGCTCTGGCTCGCCACGGCGAGCCAGAGCTGGCCATGGCGCTTCAAGAACGGGCTCTAGAGCTGCACAGCCAAGCGGGCAACCTGCTCGAGGCGGCCGATGCCGTGGCTCAGATCGGAGACCTGCTCGAGAGCGCTGGGGACCCGACCGGCGCACGAGAGGCCTGGGACAACGCCCTCGAGGCCTATGCAGACGTCGACCACTTGGACGGTGCGGCCTACGTCCACAACAGCATCGGCGAGATGCATCGCGGTCAAAGCGAGAACTCCAAGGCCGAAAAAGCGTACCGGCAGAGCGCGATGCTCTATGGCCGCATCGGCTCACCCAAGCGCCTGTACCCCGAGTCCAACTTGGCGGCGCTCAAGATCGCGGCCAAGCGCTATCCCGTGGCGCGCAAGCTGTTGACCGGCCACGTCACGCAGCTGCAGAAACTCGCATGGAAGGGGCAGCTTCTGCACGTGCATGCCATGTTCATGGCCATCGCCGCTGGCCAGCGCGACAAGAGTGAGTGGGACAGCCACTGCCAGGCCATCGGCCCACTGCTTGAGGTGTGCGACGCAGAGACCGCAGCCATGCTGCAGAGCGCCGGAGAAATCGCCGCCGGAACGCGACAAATGGAGCAAGCACGGTCGGCGTGGCAGGCCGCCGAGCAGGCCTGGCGCCGACTTGGACTCGACGATCTGGCGGACCAGGTGGCGAGCAATCTGGCTCGCTTGCCCCCCGCATAAGGGTGCTGGCGTGTTACCCGGTCTGCCCGCCGTTTGGAGCCTGTCCTGTCGTCTCGCCGACCCGAACCGCGCCGCATGCCGAAGCCGCCTTGGCTCAAGGTGCGCATGCCCGGATCGCCGCGCTACCACAAGATCAAGCAGCGGGCCCGTGAGCTGAAGCTCGCCACTGTGTGCGAAGAAGCGCGTTGTCCGAATATCGGAGAATGCTGGGAGGGAGGCACCGCCACCTTCATGGTCATGGGCGACACCTGTACCCGCGGCTGCCGGTTCTGCGCGGTCAAGACCCTCAAGGCGCCCAGTCCCCTCGATCCCGACGAGCCCACCAACGTGGCCCACGCCATTCGCGAGATGGAGCTGGACTACGTGGTGCTCACCAGCGTCGACCGCGATGACGTGCCCGACGGTGGCGCCGCTCACTTTGCGGCCTGCATCCGCGCCATCCGCGAGCACGCGCCAAAGACCATGGTCGAGGTGCTGATTCCAGACTTCCAAGGCGACGAGCAAGCCCTGTGGACCGTGGTCGGCGCCGGCGCCGAAGTCATTGCGCACAACATCGAGACCGTGCTGCGACTGCAGGGCGTCGTGCGAGACCCCCGGGCCAACTACCAGCAGTCCCTCAAGGTGCTCGCCGACATCAAGGCTCAGGACCCCACCCGCTACACCAAGTCCAGCATCATGGTGGGCCTCGGCGAGACTCCCGACGAGGTCGCTCAGTGCATGTCCGACCTGCGCGACGTGGGCTGCGACTTCCTGACCATCGGCCAGTACCTGCAGCCGACACGCAAGCACCTCGAGCTCAACGAGTTCGTGCACCCCGACCAGTTCCAAGCGTACGAAAAGCTCGGCCTCGAGATGGGCTTTGGCTACGTCGCAAGCGCTCCACTCGTGCGCTCGTCCTACAAGGCTGGTGAGTTCTTCATTCGGCAGTACATCGACAAGCGCAACGGCGGCGTGCAGCCCGGCGAGGCCAAATGACCCTCATCGTGCTGTCCGAGAACCGAGACGACGAAGACCCGGCACACCTCGCACTGCCCATTGCCGACAGAGCGATGGTCGGCATCGCGGTCGGCATGGCCATTGGCGGCAAGACCCCCATTGTTGAAGTCAGCTCCTCGGGTCGGCTGCTGGCAATGCTCGAGCCCCTCGCCGAGGCCGCATCGCTGGCGTCTGACGGCGAGTTCGGGCTGCAGATGCTGCTGGTCTGCCCCCTCGGAGACGCCGCGGGCGAGCGCGTCGACCGGCCCGTACTGGACACCTTGGCCAGCATCCGAGGGCTGCACGTGCTGTGTGCATCGACCCACGGCATGGTCGAAGAACTCGAGCAGACGGGCCTGTCCTATGGCGCCCCGACGGTCTTGTTCGAGCCTCGGGTCATGCCCGCTGGCGAGCGCATTCGCCACGAACTTGGTCGCGAGGCCATCGTGTCCCGACGAGGCCAGCACATCACGCTGCTCGCCTATGGCGAAGGCGTCACGGCAGCGCTGCAGGCCGCCCATGCACTGCTCGACGACGGCATCGACGCGACGGTCGTCGACCTGGTCAGCCTGGCTCCGCTCGACGTGCAGACCATCACCGCTGAAGTGACGGCGACGGGCCGTGTCGTTGCCATTGGCGAGCGCGCCTTCTGCCAGCGCGTGCTGCGTACGGTCACCCGGACCGCCTTCTTGTACCTGGAATCCCCCCCGGCCACTGCGGCCGCCGACGCCACTGCCATTGCCATTGCGGCTCGTGCAGCGGTGCGTTTCTGAGGAAGCCCCATGTCGTTCGTATTCGAGATGCCCGAGATCGGTGAAGGAGTCGTCGAAGGCGAGGTCGTCGAGTGGAAAGTCTCCGTCGGTGACCGCGTAGAGATCGATCAGCCCCTGTGCGACGTCATGACCGACAAGGCCAACGTCGAGATCAGCTCCCCACGAGCCGGCACCATCGCCAAGTTGTTCGGCGAGCCAGGCGACATCATCGCCGTGCACACCCCTCTCGTCGAGATCAGCGAGGGTGCCGCAGCACCCGTCGAGAACCACTTGCCCGTCACCACCGGCAAGTCGCCGCAGCCCATGACGCCGATGGCAGCCCCCACTCGCCAAGCCGCTCCCAACCCCAAGAGCAATCCACCGCGTCCCGCCCTCAGTCCACCGGTGATCAGCACTCAGCCGGCCCCTCCAAAGCGGCGCACTTCCGTCACCAAGGCCCCTCCGGCAGTGCGACGTCACGCCCGCGAAGACGGCGTCGATCTCGAGCTGGTCGAAGGCACCGGCCCCGGCGGCCGCATCACCCATGTCGATGTGGACCGCGCCCAGGCCCCGGCGGTCCAAGCTGTGCGCCTGCCCAACGCGCTGCCACAGCCCGACGTCGTGCCGTCGGGCCAAAGCAAGGTGGTCAAGATCATCGGCCTGCGCCGCAAGATCGCCGAGCAGATGAGCCGCTCCATCTCGACCGCCGCGCACTTCACCTACGTCGAGGAGTGCGACTGCAACAACCTCGTGGCCGTGCGCAAGATGCTCAAGCCCATCGCCGAGGCACAGGGCTCCAAGCTCAACTACCTGCCCTTTGTCATGAAAGCCTGCAGCATCGCCTTCCGCGATTTCCCCAGCTTCAACGCCCACATGAATGAAGAAGCCTTTGCGCTGCACATCAAGGGCGACCACCACATTGGCTTTGCCTGCGACACCCCCAATGGCCTGGTCGTTGCGGTCATCAAGAACGTCGAGCAGAAGTCCATCCTGCGCATCGCCGCCGAGATGACCGACCTGTCCGCCCGCGCCCGTGCCGGCAAGGCCAGCCTGCCCGAGCTGTCGGGCAGCACCTTCACCCTGACCGGCGTCGGCACCATGGGTGTGCACGCCACCCCCATCATCAACGTGCCCGAGGTCGCCATCCTGGGCTTCAACGCGATTCGCGACGCAGCGGTCGCCCACGAGGGCCAGGTCGTCATTCGCAAGCGCACCTTCCTGTCGGGCAGCTTTGACCACCGCGTCATCGATGGTGCTCTCGCCGCCCGCTTCACCGCCCGGGTCCAGCAGATTCTGCAGAACCCCGGCGAGCTGCTGACGGAGATTTCGTGAGCCTGACCCAGGCCATCGAGCGCGTCCGCGAGGCCGACAAGGCACTCGCAGCCAGCAATCCCGTTCCGTTTCCCATTCCGGCAACGGGCCTTGAGCCGCTGATCGCCGGTGCCGTGACGGCGCTGGGCAAGGGCGATTGGTGGGTGCCAGGTCTGCGTGAGCGTGTCGGCGCGGTCCTGCGCGATGTGCCGATGGAGCGCTTGGTCGACGGCATGGCCGGAGCCCGTCCCTACAAAGTGGCGCCTGCGACCCCCTCGCCGGCCCTGCGCGCCCTGCATGCCGTGGGCATCGCCATGGCCAGCGAGCGCACCACCCTGGTCCACCTAGGCATCGGCAGTGCCTCGGACGGCGCCTTTCACGAGGCCCTGAATACGGCTGCCATGCACCGTCCCAACATCATCTTCCTAGTGGCGGTCACGCCCCTGGGACCCGATGCACCGGTCGTCGGGCAGCTGGCCACCGAGCCGGTTCAGCTCGGCCTCACCTTTGGACTCGAGGTCAGCGCTGTCGACGGCAGCGACGCCAGTGCAGTCCACGACGCGGTCGCCGCAGCCAAGGCAGCGGGCGGCCCCCATCTCATCCAAGCGGACCTTCCGCGCCAACAGTAGCGGCGGTACATCACCGCCCGGAGCCCCATCATGAGCGACTACCAGGCCATTGTCATTGGCGCCGGACCCGGCGGCTATCCCTGCGCCATCCGTCTCGGACAGCTCGGCATCAAGACCCTGTGCATCGAAAAGGAGTACTGGGGAGGCGTCTGCCTCAATGTCGGCTGCATTCCAAGCAAGGCGCTCATCAACGCCGCCGCCGCCTACAAGCTAGTCCAGAGCCCCGGTGACTTCGGCATCTCGACGGGCGATGTCAGCATCGATGTGCCCACGCTGCAGGCGTGGAAGAGCAAGGTCGTCGGCAAGCTGACCGGCGGCGTCAAGATGCTTCTCAAGGCCAACAACGTGGACATGGAGCTTGGCACCGCACGCATCACGGCTCCTGGCACCGTCGAGATCACCTCCGAGAGCGGCACCAAGACCATCACCGCCGACAACATCGTCATCGCGACAGGCTCGTCACCCATTCAGATTCCGGGCTTCTCGTTCGCTGATGCGCCCATCATCGACTCCACCGGCGCCCTCAACCTCGACTCAGTGCCGACCAATATGGTCGTCATCGGTGGTGGCGTCATCGGCCTCGAGCTCGGTCAGGTCTGGGCCCGCCTGGGCAGCAACGTCACCGTCGTCGAGATGATGGATCAGATCATCCCCGGCACCGACAAAGACGCCGTCAAGGTGCTGAACCGCCAGCTCAAGCGCGACGGCATCAAGGTCATGCTCAAGACCAAGGCCAATGGCTGGGAGAACACCGACAACGGTCCGGTGGTCAACGTCGAGAACGACAAGGGCGCCCACGCGCTGCCCGCTGACTACGTGCTCGTCACTGTCGGCCGCCGCCCGAACAGCAAGGGACTCGGCCTCGAAGAGCTGGGTGTTTTGATGGAGCGCGGCTTCATCACCGTCGACAACCAGCTCAAGACCAACATCCCCGG
>CAYYHT010000063.1:0-17190 GCA_964471355.1 uncultured Enterobacteriaceae bacterium | reverse complement strand
GTGTTTCCGGAGCTCCATGGCAGGTTCGCGAGCAGGCCTTCAGGACACCGATTCAGGCCCAGCAAGTAGAAGCCCCCATCCACGGTCGGGCCGATGACGGCGTCGTGAGTGACTGCAGCCTCCCTGGCAGCATCCATGAAGTGCGGCGGCAGCCCCGGCGAGTCGGCGCCCATGGCGAATGCATATGGCGCGCGCTGAAGGCACTCGCGCATTGTGTGCTCGATTTTCTCTCCCAGATCTCCCTCGCATTGCTCCCACACCTCTGCGGCGACCGGATGCCCACTCACTTCGGTCGAGGAGAGCAGTACACGCGCCCAATCGAGTGCGTTCAGCGCATTGAACGAATCGACGACAAATGCGCGGGCGAACCGGGCCGCCAAATCGTGACCGATGACGCGACCCAGGCGGGTCTTGGACTGACCAGCCACAGGTGGTTTCGCAAACAGCGCGATGACCGGCTGCCCATCCGGATCGGCTCCTACTCCCACTGGCCCGCAATCACGCCTTCCACGGCTCCCTGATCGTGCTCGCTGGCCAAGTAGACCACGGAGCCTGCCGCATCCAGGATGGCGGTGCGCGGATAGGGCGCCGAGCCGGGGGGCCACTGGAACTGGTCCTCGCTGCCTTCGTTGCGAACGATCGGGAACGTGACCCCGGTCTGCTCGACGAAGTTCATGAGCGTTTGCGTGTCGTCCGCGCCAAAGATCTGCGTTCCAGCCACTCCGACCACCAGCAGTCCACGGTCCTTATTCTCTTGATACAGCACCTCGAAATCCGGAAACTCCAGATTGCAAACAGGTCAAAAGGTCGCGAAGTAGGCGAGCAGGACCGGCCCTTCGTGGTCAGCAAGCGCCAGTGTGCCGCCGTCGATCGTCTGGAATGTGAACTCGGGTACCGTGTCGCCGACGGTCAGGCCGGCACCGTTGCCGAACACCCCCATGGGCAGGTCGGGCTGATCGGGATCGTTGGTCTCGAACCGGATCTCGCCTCTGAATGCAGCGGTCGAGCCCGGTGTCCACTCGATACGGGCGGACGTCGTTTCTCCCGGAGCCAACACATCAGGTAGATCGACCACATTCAGCCCGTTGTCGGCATCGAAGTCCTCGAAAACGAGGTCGACCGTGCCGTGATTCTGCACCGAGACAACGTCCCAAGTCATGTCGCCAGGCTCGGTATCGGGGAGTCCAAGGCGGTCTGGAGTGACGAACAGGTCGGGTGCTCGGAGGTCGGGGTGGTAGCGGTAGCTCACCATCTCGGTCCAGTTGGAGGAGAACATCACGTCGCCGCGCGCCTCGAGTCCCAGACTGCGGGTGGTCGCCGCTGAGCCGTACGTCAGCGGCTCTCGACCCGCCAAGACCAAGTCATTGCGCTCCACCAGATCGAAGACCCGCAGGTCGTTCCAGTCCGACACGAACAGCGCCTCGGCGGTGTCCCCGAATCCCACCGCCAATGCGCTCCCCGGGGTTTCCTCGGTTTCGATCAGCTGCGGTGATTCCGGGTCCTCGAGAGAAACGAGCGCGACACCGGCGGAGCCCAGGGCAGCAAAGAGCCGGTCGCCATCGATGTCGATGTCTTTGGTTGTTCCCGGCAAGTCGAGCGTGCTCACGACCGTCGGCGCGGTTGGATCGGATAGATCGACAACGGCGATGCCGGACGGCCCGTTGGCGACGTACACCAGATCGCCAGGCCCGGAGCGCACACTCCATGGATTGTCGAGGCCCTCGGTCATTCGACTGCGGTGACTCAACGACCCGTCGGCGTTGCGGGCGAGCACCAAGATGCCGTCGGCATGGGCAGCGACGACCAGCAGATCGCCGTGCACCTCCATGCCCTCGAGGTTCTCCGGAAAGGTCGATGCCCAGCGGCTGATCAGTCGCGTGGGGTCCGAGGCATCGAACACCTCGATCCACGGAATCGGTGCCATTCGATCGGCGTGCGCCGACACGTAGATCAGGTCGCTCTCGTCGTCGATGGCGAGGTGCTGACAACGCGGGTAGCTGCCGGAGGAGAACTCAAACGCCGCCCTGTCCAGGAACTCGAGATCGGAAGGGTCCGTCGCGTCGTACACATTGACACCCTGAACGCCACTGCAGAACGCGATGCGGTCGCCCCACAGCCGCACCTCGAGCAATTCTGCAAACGAAGGGCCGCTGTACGTGTCCAACACCTCGATCGGGTCTCCATCGACGTACTGCGGGATCGGGCCGGCCGGACCCCCCGGATCTTTGCAGGCCGTCATCAGCAACATGGGTAGGAGCATTCGCATGAGACCGTTGATTCCCCACAGCCCGGTCGGTTTCGGCCGCTCTCGAGCGCACCCCGAGCGATTTTTCGAAACGGGTCTGCGAATCGCTCATCTGTCAAGCCATCACCTGGATGGACCTCTTGACGAAGACTGCGCTGCTGACCACCCTCATTGCGCTCTTCTCTGGCTGCACGAACGCCGGAGAGACTGAGGAGACCGATGATCCCGTGCCGGAGGTCTTTGTCATCGACAACTTCGGCGACAACACGATGGAAGGGCATACACCGCGAGGGTTCCAAGGTCAGGGCACCGGCTTGTTTGCCGGGGACAACCTGAACTCGGGCTTTCCGGATGGCGACGGAGTCCATCTCTTCCTGACCTTCGACCTGTCCGAGCTCGACGGCGACGGCTGGCAGATCGAGTCGGCAATATTGGCGACGGACCACGCATCGGTGTCCGGCACTCCATACGACGATCTCGGCACGCTTGGTGCGGTAGAGATGCGGTTCGCCAGTTTCTCGTCCGCGCTCTGGGACGCAGAGCCCATTGCGGACGGGGCGTCCTGCGCGTTTGCAGACAGCACCGACGGCCCCTTTTCGTGCGACCTCGGCGACGCCGTGCAGGCTTCTGTCGACGACGACTACGAATACGCCCAGTTCCGACTGCGGTTCGACCAAGCTGGCGACAACGATGGAAGTCAGGACTTAGCCACGTTCTTCATCAGCGATTCCAATACGGACGAACCGGGGATCTTCACGCTCACCGTCACCGCGAGTCGCTGAGTGTGGATTCACAGCCTCCTGTTTCTTGTGGCTTGCGGGGGTTCCCCGGCGGCACCGTCGCTCGAGGCTAACAACGAGCTCGCAGAGTGCGACTCGGATGAGGACATGGACATCGAGCCGGACGTCGATGCAGACCAAATTCTACAGAGCGATCCCGCGACGTCTGATGCGAAGAAATGTCGACTCGAGAACGGGATCCGAGTCTGCCCGTGACCACATCCGTCTCGTTGCGCAACATCCGGCGGGCGAGTCCACGTACAGCGGGGGTGTGTCGAGTCACCAGGGTGTCGAAAGCACGCAGGTCACCACCACGGGCCAGTTCGACGAGCATGCTGTCGTTCAGGGTGGGAGGACCAGGCATGAGATCCGCCTTATGCCGCTGTTCTCGCACGGTTACCGGCGTCGACTGTGTTCAGTTTCCTCCCGACGAGAAGCTCAATCCCCTCCGTGGCATCCAAGTTCTCGGAGGACTGCCATGTCGTTCCTGCTTTCGCTCATCACCGTCTCTGTCGCAGCGACCTGCGCGTCCGTGGAGCCCGTTATGCCAAAGACGAATTGGGACGCTGATCGCGCATGGATGCACGCCCCTGGCTGGTTCGTCCCGCTGAAGGACCCGCAGACCGAGCCGGCAGTCGAGCTGTCCTACGCAGCCGTTGAACCCATGATCGCCGTGCACATCGACGACCAGACTCGAGCCTGGCCCGTTCGCGCAATGGCCTATCACCACGTCGCCAACGATCGGATCGGTGACGAGGCCGTCGTCGTCACCTATTGAGTGATCTGCAACTCGGGTACCGCGTTCCGGGCCCGAGTAGACGGCCGGCGGCTGTCTTTTGCGGAGCTCGGCATCTACAACGGCGTCTTCGTGATGCGGGACGACCAGACGGGCTCGCTGTGGTCCCACTACACCGGTGAGGCCTTCGAAGGGCCGCTCAAAGGCCAGGTGCTCCCATGGATACAACTGGAGCGCACCACGTTCGAGCGGCTGAAATCCGAACATGCAAACGCCACGATGCCAGAGCGGTCCAGCATGCGCATGCGCTCGACACCACCGATGTCAGGGCGCGAGGCCATGGGCAATCAGCTCCCGTCCGACTTCATCGGAACGCTCCCCGACGAGATGGGTTCCCTGCCGTATCACACCCATGGCCTGGGTGTCGCGGTCGCCGACGCCCACCGGTTCTATGCGCTCGACCGCTTGTCGGACCACGCGGTGATCAACGACACCATCGGCCGGTTGCCTGTGGTTGTTTTCCTGCATGATGGCAGCGCGACTGCCGCGGCCTACTCGAGCTGCCTCGATGGCCGCACGCTCACCTTCGAGGCCACTCTGTGGGAGGGGCATCCAGCAGTGCGTGATCGCGAGACGGGGACCGTTTGGAGTCCGCAAGGCCAAGCGGTATCCGGCACGCTCGTGGGCCAGGCGCTGACGCCAATCCGTGCCATCGTGACCGACTGGTACGGATGGAAGGCGTACTTCAACCAGACGGACGTGTTCGAGCCGAAGCGCTCTCGCAAGTGACTCACTGACGTGATTGGCGGTTCACACCTGCTTGATCAAGAACTCGAAGGCGCCGAGCGCGGCCTTGGCCCCCTCTCCAGCCGCAATCACGATCTGCTTGTCGTGCCCGGCGGTCACGTCGCCGAGCTGGCGATGCTGCTCATTTCGTAGGCCCCTTCGAGGCCGGAATTCCCACCGCCGATGATGGCCACCCGCTTGCCGCGGAACAGCGGCCCGTCGCAGGTGGTGCAGTAGACGACCCCGCGACCAGCCAGCCGCTTCTCTCCCGGAATGCCCAGCTTCCGTTTCGCGGGTCTCCGACATCACTTCGGCGGCGCTCATGAACCGAAAACCGATTCCGGCCTTGTCAAGTTGGAGGCCGTGCACACCTTGCGGAGGCGTGAACATCGGGTGGCGCCTTTCCCCTCCGCGCGTGAAGCGGTAGAATCAGACAGCCAGATGCTCAGGCGACCGGAGCCACAAATGAACGCCCTTTCACGATTCACAACCCTGTGCAGTGAGTGCCTTCAAATGGTCGTGGCGACTTGCTACATCTGCATACTCGGTGCCGAACACCACATCAATCCGGCGTTCCCGCACTAGTCGAGTCCGGGTCAGTCCCGCATCGAAGCCATGAACACGACGATGCCCGCCACGACAAACCCGAGGCTACCGTGACACGCTAGGAGATGAAGCGGCGTATTGCCTGAGCAGACCAGCTGCTGGACAGCCATTCCCGACAGGCCGCCGGCGCCTGATGCCGCCAGCAGCCGCGTGGGCACTGGGTGTCGAGTGCGGATGAATAGAAGGACTGCGGTGCTGGTTCCGACTGTCGTCAGGAGGCCACGCCCGAAACACGTGAGATGCGTAGCCCAGCCATCAGGTGCCAACCCCGGCCACCAGGCGGGAATCGACGCAAACAGCAGCGGGAGTGCCAGCGAAAACAGCCCCAAGCCCCAAGCCACCCCTGGCTCCAAGGCGCCCCTGTGCAATCCGCGCAGGGCCACTCCTGCAGAGCCCGCCGAAAGAGAGACCAGAATCAGGACGCTGGCCACGACCCGCAACAGGTCCGTTCCTTCGAGCTCTGCCCGTATGCCCAGCGCGGCAACGGCGATTCCACCCACTATGAGCATGCCGGCCAGGGCGCCGACGGTGCGCAGCTCAGTACTCAGCTCGACCAGACGGTCATGCAGGCTGGGTGTCTTGTCGATCGTCTGGGCAGCGACCGCGGCAAACAGCCCCGAAACGTCGACTGGCTCCGAGGAGTCCCTGTCGTCCCGAAGCAGCGGATGTGGTTCGTCTTCCAGTTTCATCGCTATTTTCTATGCCGGGAAACTCAGTTGGTTTCGTCGAGAATGCCACGCAGGCGCTTATACGCCCGAAGGGCGCGCACCTTCACCATTGCAATGCTGACATCGGGCTCAACCGTCGGTTCGGGGTGTCGGTCCATGTCGTATGGGGTCTCGGGCTTGCGTCGCCGCTTGCGAAAGAGCTCTCGGCGAACGTTGACGGCGATGGTGTACAGCCAGGGCTTCACTGGGGCGCCATCGCGAAAGTCATTCCGCGCCTGGTGGAAGTGACGCTGTGACAGGACCTCAATCAACTCGCGCCGGCTCGGAGGGCAGATGATTCGCTACCTCGCGCTCCCGTTCGCGCAGGGGCGCATCCGTTCTCGCTGACCACACTCGACGGCACCCAGTACGACTACCAACCAGGGGGCAGAGCGGCCGTCATCGCGTTCTGGGCTTCATGGTGTGGCCCCTGTGTGGTCGAAGCGCCGCATCACGGCGTGCCGGAGCGTGCCTCTACCAACCACAGTTTCACGTCCTTGGCCGTGCGTGGCCCCGAGTTCCCGGTCGCCAACTCCAATACACCGGCCCGCCGCCGCGGCCAATCGGGGGGCGGCGCATCGCAGTCGGTCGGTTCGAGCGCCACCCACCAGGCAATGCCCTCGACGCCGAATGCCTGCCGAAACAGGCCGTGGCGGTCCCACTTTCCGACGTAGGCGGTCACTCCGACCCAGTGCTGGTCGAGCTCATCGGCAAGCTGGGGCTTCAGCGTCGCCAGCTTTTGGCAATCCGCGCACCAGGGCGCGCTGAACTCCAACAGGACGAGCTTGCCATCTCCTATTGCCTCGCGACAGGCACTCTGGAGGGCGGCCTCCAGCTCGAGGTCGGTCCGCTCGACCCAATGAGTCTTGGGCCGTGTCGGCGCCTCCAGCTCAGTTTGCGGCGGGGCCTCGGCCCGTGATCCGCCCACGGCACACGCCACCAGCCACAACACGAACATGGGCAATCGATTCATGCGGAACAGATGCGACGGCTGCCCCGAAGTTGCGTGGGGCATGAAACCGCACACGTGCCTCGGCATCCGGAGGGCGATGGGACCAATCGACCGAATCGCTGTCGCCGTGGTGGCGGGGGGCCTGGCGGTGCTGCTCACCGCTTGCCCAGATCCGCCTCCTGAGGCCGAGCTGTCCTGCGCGAATGGGCTCGACGAGGACGAGGACGGCGCCATCGATTGCGATGACCCGGACTGCGTGGATGTGGTCGCGCGAGCTGGCGCTTGCACCAACGAAGCGGACCTGGCGCTGTACACCGAGATGGACGCCAACCTGGAGTGGAATCGCTGCGTGCCGACCTGCTTCGGGGACGTCGAGTGCAACACACCGTGCTTTGAAGAGAACACCGGTCTATCGACGGGCTGCTCCACATGCTTCGCCGAGGCGGTGGAGTGCTTTCTGCAGAACTGCATCGCTCCCTGCGCGACTCAGCCCCCGACCGAAGAGTGCGGTGCGTGTGTGGACGCAAACTGCGCACCGGGCCTGTCCACCTGCTTCGGCTCGTTCAGTTGTCCTTACGAGTACGGGTGCGCCGACACCTTCGACAATGACGACGACGGACTGGTGGACGGAGACGACCCGGACTGCCAGTAGCGACTCGCAGGCACCAGCAACCTAAATCCCGCTTCGGCATACCAACCGATGATGGCCATCGATCCCGACAGCGCGGTGATGATTGCAGACGCGGACGGCGCCGTTGTCCGAGCCGACGCGAGATCCAAAGCTCAATTTGGGACCTGCAGAGGCCGGCACTGCTACGAGATCGTGGCGGCAACGGGACGTCATCGTGAGCCGCTGTGCAGCGGTTCCTGCGCACTCGCCGTCGCCCAAGGCGGCGCGAGGTCGATCGCCCTGGGTGCGATCGTCGGCGTCCGAGAGCAGTCGATTCACTGCCGCGGCGTCGCAGGGCAGATCGTGGTGTCCGTCACGCCGCTGGATAGTCGGCTCGAGTCTGTCCTGTCCCCGCGCGAGATCGAGGTCCTGCGACTAGTCGCAGCAGGGGAGACAGGCCGACGCATCGCGGAGCTGCTTGGCATTGGCGCACAGACGGTGCGCACCCACGTCGACCGGGCGAGGAAGAAGCTGGGAGCGCGCACACGCCCCGAGGTCGTTGCCATCGCAGTGCGCATGGGTCTCAGTTCATGACGACCGGTGTCCCCGAAAATGTGGACGGTATCGCAGCCCGATGTTGCGGCTGATTACCGTCCACAGGACTCGGCATTCTCTCCATCGCGGGCCATGCGCCCACGGAGGAATCATGAACTCGACTCGAACCTTGCTCTTCACCTTGCCGATCGCGCTGCTGCTCGCCGGCTGTCCCCCTTCCGACACCGACACTGTCGATACGGAAACCGACACCGATACGGACACGGACACCGACACCGACACCGACGTCATCCCGGACCTGATCGAACACCAGGACGGCTTCGACCTGAACGCCGCTGTTCAGCAGGCGTATTGGTATTCCCGCTACAACTTGGGGTCGCTGACCTTGCGGTCGGGCAGCGGAGAGGTCTTCATGCCAGACATGACCGTCATGGGTAGCCTCATCGACATGGCCTCGGACAGTGAGAGCACGGCGATGGCACCCGCTAACCCCGCTCTGCTCAAGCGTGTCTACAGCACCGGCGCGCCTCAATGGGTCAACGCCGATGACACCGACCCGATGAACTTCGAAGATGGCCGCTGGGGCACCGCCTCGGACACCGGAACGACCTCCGCAGCCGCGGGCTGGACCATGCTCAAGGAGCTGGAGTGGGCCAGGCAGTTCCACGTCGACGCACACTTCGGCGTACCCGACTCCGATGACGGGATTCCGGGCGCCCAGCAGCGATTCGTGGGCTCCATCATGTACGTGCTGGCGGTCAACCAGTCGATGGAGTGGATGAACAACCCCTCCGCCTTCGACACGTCGGATCCCGGCGGCCAGTACGTGATGATGGAGGCGCTCGTCGATCTGTCCGACATCACCTCCGCAACAGCACTGCCCCACTCCTCGTCCAACCGCATGCGCATGGTTGCTGGCACGCTCGGCAGCATGATGAGCATGGGCGATGCCGATGCACTCGCCGGCATGTTCATGGGTGCGGCCACCATGATCTACGACTCAGACCCGGCTGTCTCCGACATCGAGGACCTCTCGCTCGCCGTGCAATCGCTGACCTGGTACGCCGCCTACAACAGCGCCAACCGGGATGGGGCGAAGACCCGCCTGGCAACGCACGCAGACTCCCTGCTGGCTGCGAGCCCGTCCAATGCCACAGAGCACGCACACCGCATTCGTGGGCTCATCGAGGCCTTCCGCGTCACCGGTGAGAGCAAGTACCAGGACGGGGCCACCGAGAGCACCCTGGCCCTCGGCGACGACTTCGACTGGGAGAACGGAGTGTTCGAGAGCCAGAGCACGTACACCACGGACGACATCGCCGCGATCATCGGTGCGCTCAACGCGGCCGATCTGCATGGGGATAGCTCTGTCGACCGACGCACCACGCCGCTCATCGAGCACTTCTTCGAGTCCGCTATCGACATCTCGGGCCTACAGATTTCAGCGCCACCCGTCGCCATGCAGCCTGTTTACGAGCAGTCGAGCACCGAGATGCACCACCGGTACCCGACCATGCCCATGCCACCAATGGCCGGCGGAGACAACGGCACGGCACCGGTGTTCGCCTCACAGATCACCTGGAGCGGGACGGAGTGGTCCGCCAGCTCCGACTTCGACAGTGCCGGCGCCATGCACCTCGCCAACGAGATGCTCTGGTTCCACGTCGACGAGGTCAACGGCTTCCCGGAAGTCCCGTAGCGGCGATCGAACAGAGGAGATCTCATGGTCCGCTGGGCACTCATTTCACTGGCAGTCCCCATGGTTTCGGGGTGCATCCCCCTCGACTTCGGAGAGTTCGTGCTCGACGTCCCGGTGGATAGCGAGCCCGAGGACACCGCCGCCGCACTCGCGAACGAGGTGTTCGTGCCGATGGAGGGCCTCGCGTTCACCGAGCCCGAGGTGACGGTGCCCGTGGGCGGCACCGTGACGTGGACCAACAGCGACACGGCCTTCCACATCATCAAGGAGGGCACGCCCGACGACCCGGGGGAGTGGGGAAGCCCCGAGATCCTGTTCGGCGACAGCTGGTCGTCGATCTTCGAAGAGCCGGGGGACTTCATCTACTTCTGCGACAACCACTCTCGCACCATGAAGGACGCGATCATCCACGTGGTGGAACCGTGACAGCGGCCTTGGGCATCGCCATGCTGCTGCTGTCCACCGATGCGACAGCACTGCCACGCTTCGCGTCGCGCACGGGCATGCCGTGCCAGTCGTGCCACGTGAACCCGACCGGTGGCGGCATGCGCACGGAGTTCGGACGCGACTACTACGCACGTGCGGTGTTGGCGATGAAGGCAGGGGAAGGTCGGAGCGTCTCCAGCGGCGCTCTGACCGTCGGCGGCGACATGCGGGGGGCACTGATCGCCGTCGACACCCAGCCCCGCGTCGACCCCTCGACGGATGAGCCGTTCCAGCTTCCGGAGCTGACGACCGCCTTTCTCATGCAGGCGGACGTCTACGGACACGCGGAGCTGAGCGAATCGGTGTCGGCCTATGTGGACTACGGAGTTGGGTCGGGTTCGGTGGAGGCGTTCGCCATCGCCCGCGCAGAGCCTGCAGACGCCTACGTCAAGGCGGGCTCCTTCGTGCCTCCGTTTGGCCTGAAGCTGCCGAATCATCGCACCTACATTCGAGAAGAGGGCTTGCTCTTCGAGCCCAATCTGCGCGAGACGGGCGTCGAAGTCGGTGCCTTCCCAGGCAACCACAGCCTGGCCCTCGCCGTCTTCAACGGCAGTGGCAGTTCCCTCAACGACGACCGTAAGTTCGCCATGAGCAGCCGGCTCGACGGGGGACTGCGGACACGCGCGATCAAGCTCACCGCTGGTGGTTCGGTGTGGGTGCAGCCAGGAGGCGACAACGCGGGCGGGATCGACACCCGCACGTTGGAGCTGCGAACCGGCGGCTACGTGCTCAGTACGGTGGGCCCTTTCACCTACTTGGGAGAGCTCGACCACCGGCACCATCGAGACCGCGGACAGGACACCCTGGTGCGGGCCCTCGCCGCCTACAACGAGCTCGACCTGTTGGCCACGCAGGGACTGGACCTACAGCTGTTGCTCGAGTGGTTCGACCCCGACATGGGACTGGCGCCCAACACACTGACCCGGGTGGGCGGGGGATTCGAGTTCTTCCCCAGCCCCGGCCTCGAGCTGCGACTGCTCGTGCGACATAGCTTCGGCGACGTGGAAATCGCAAGCCAGGACCCGCGGACCTTCTTCACCGCCGCATCTGCGGGCACCAATGAGGCGCTGTTCTTTGTCCATGTCTTTCTCTAGGGTCCGTGCGTCCTGGCTCGCTGCCGCCGGTGTGTTGCTGGCGTCTCAGTCGGCGTGGGCGCAAGACGGGACCAAGCTCTATCGAGAGCTCTGCGCGAGCTGCCATGGCGAAGATGGCGACGGCGACGGTCCCGCCGCGCGCTTCCTGACTCCGTTGCCCCGTGACTTCACGTCTGGCCAGTTCAAGTTTCGAACCACGCCACTGGGATCGCCACCGACGGACGCCGACATCATTCGCACCATCGCGCGTGGCGTGCCTGGCACGGCGATGCCCGCATGGAGCGGCCGAATCGATGCGGCTGAAATGGCCGCCGTCGCCCAAGTGGTTCGCGGGTTCGGGTCCACCGCCGCCCCTCCCCCAGCTGGTCTGCAGATTCCCGACGCCCCTGCTCTCGATGAGGCGGCGGTCGCCCGTGGGCAGGTCTTCTTTCAGGCGATGTGCGCCACCTGCCACGGGGAGACCGGGGCTGGGAACGGCCCCGGATCCGAGGGCCTCACGGACGGGTGGGGCGAGCCCATCCGACCTGCCAACTTCACCCGCGGGGTCTACAAGAGCGGGTCGGCCCCAGAGGACCTGTACCGGACCATCAGCACCGGACTTCAGGGCACTCCGATGGTCAGCTTCGGCGCGCTCTCCGACGCCCAACGATGGGATCTGGTGGCCACCGTCCGCTCTTTCGAGACCGCTCGCCGCTGGGAACGCGGCCGTGTCCCCCAACCCCCGAGGAGCGAGCCATGAGGACCTGTTTCGCAGCTCTGTCACTGCTGGCAGTGGCCGCATGTGACGACACACCACCCTACGTACAGCCTGCGGACGACAGCGCTCTCGAGTGCAATGTTCGTGCGGGGCCCCATCAACTGCGCGTAGAAGGACTCGAGCCGCTCGTCGTCACCTGGGAGGGGGAAGCCTGGGCCGCAGCGCTGACGTCCCCAGAGGCAACGCTGGGGGCCTTCGGGCGCATCCGGACCGGCCGCTTGTTTTGGTCCCTCGCCGCCTCCGAGCTGGACGGTACGCTTTCCGGGCCTCTGGAGTACGGCGTGGTCCCCGCAGGAGCGACCAACTACACAGCCTTCGGCGGCGGTACCTTCTCCGAGCTGGAGTCCGGCCGTTGCTACGAAGTTCAGCTGTCCGACCGCTCGCACCAGCAGTTCTCCCGCCTCCAGTTCCGTGCACCATGAGGTTCCTTGTCTTCTTGCTGCTGGCAGGGTGCGTCGACGGGACGAGCACGCGGGACGTGGTTGTGCTGTTCGGTGGCGACGACGCCGCGCGTGAGCAGTTCTCCGAGCTGGCCGACGATCGAAACATGCGGTTTGTCGCTGTCGATTCCGCCGCTCCTCCACCAGGAATAGTATCCCTTGGTGGGGAGCGGGTACTTGCAATTGGGATCGGCAGTGGCACTCCGTCTGCGGAGGCTTGGGCGTGCACGTTCGATGCGGACGCCCTGGTACTCATCGACGCCACGTCAGAGCCGTTGGAATGCGACGGCCGGCCAACTCCCTACCTCCGATACGCTTCAGCGGGAGCGGACGGAGGACGGTGGTTGGACCGCAATCAGGCGAAGGAGCGCTTCGCGACGGTCGACGACGGCGAACTGCAGTGCCGTCTGTGGTGGGGAGCTGCGCCGACGGGGGTGTGTGTGCGACCACCGGGCGATGTGCCACTGCGACGAGTCGGTTCCCGCTCGGCGCTCAACGATCCGGCCTCATCAGCGCTGAAGTGGGCCCTCGGAGGCTGGAATGAGCAGCTGACGATGTTGCATGAAGGCCACAATCACTGAGAACAGCGAGCTTCAATCACTCCGCGAGGAGTTCCTGCACAAGCGCCTCCATCTCCTCGGCGTTGAAGCTGTTGCGAATGCTTCGGATGGTGAGGTCCTTTCCGATGACTGCGTCTCTCGGGTAGGGGTACCCAACGCCTGCTGGATACGCGAGCGCGCCCCTCGTGCCCTCGTCCTGCACCACCGGGAACGACAGCGAGGTCTGTTCCACGAAGTCGCCGATGGCGTCCGGTGTTTCGTTGCCGTACAGCCCGTAGACCAGCACGCCCTCGTCGCGGTACGGCTTGTAGATGGTGTTGTCGATGTCTGGCAACTCCAGACCACAGATCGGTCAGAAGAGCGCGAAGTAGGCCAGCACCGTGACCTTCCCCTCCAGGTTCGACAGGTCCCCTGCCCCGGTCGGGTCGAGGAAGCCGAACTGCCCGGTCAGCTTGTCTCCCACGTTGAGTCGAGCCGCATCGGAAGAGGAGTAGAGCGGCACCGGTAGGACCGACTGCTCTGGATCCGGGTCGTCACTGAGCAGCTGAATCCATCCGGATTCCGACACCCCGGGCTCGAACCCGACTGCAATCTCGCCGAGCTCGCCGGGCTGCACGACGAGAGAGGTGGGCTCGACCGCGAAGCCCGAGCCCTCGGACTGGATGATGTCCTCGATGGTGAGCGGCAACGGACCGCGATTGTGGACGCGCAGAACCTGTTCGTAGGGCTCGTCCCCGTAGAAGTCGAGCATGTCGCGGCGCAACCAGAGGTCCGGGGCGACGTAGCCTCGTCGGACATCGAAAATGCGCAGCTTCTCCCACTCGGCGACGTAGACCCGGCCGCCCTTCATGGCGATGCTGAAGTCCTGCTCGAAGGCGGAGTGCACCCGCGTCTTCTTGGTCCCGATGAGGAGCAGGTCATCGGCTCGGCGCAGCTGGATGTGGGTCCAGTTGGCGGTCGCGACGAGTCCGTCATCCACCGAAACGCCCATCACCGACCCGTCCGGCGTGATGTGATGCAGTGTGCTCATCGCCGCCGGGTCGCTCACATCGACGACCACGAGTCCCTGGGAGCCCACCGCGACGTAGGCCCGGTCACCATCGACGTCCACGTCTCTACCCAGTGCGGCAAGCTCAGCGGTTCCAACGCGCTGTGGCGCGGTCGGATCGGCGATGTCGACAACGGTGAGCAGGTTCTCGTCGACCACGTACAGCTTGTCGCCGTGCACATCGAGGCGCTGCGCATTGCCGAACTCAATGGTCTGCGTATAGCTGGGCCTGCCGTTGGCGTCCGTCTCATAGACGCGCACGCCGGCCTCGTGCACCGCCACGTATAGGTGGTTGTCGTGCCACACCAAGTCCTCGAACAGCAGGTTGGGATCATCGATGAGGAGCTCGGGTTCCATGACGCCATCGGGCGTGAGTCGGTAGGTGTGGAGCGAGGGCATCTCGACCCAGGAGTCGCCGTGGTGACTCAGGTAGACGACCTGCTCTCCGGCTGACGTCACAGGTCCCACACCGGTGTGCTGGCAGCGCCCGGCTGTGCTGCCGACCCAAGTCGGGTCCGCGGGGTCCGAGATGTCGTTGATCCGCATGCCGAATCCACCGCACAGGAACGCGTACTGGTCGGTCAGCTGCACATCGACGGCCTCCGCAGCGGTGCCGATGGACAATGCGGGAAGCGTCGAGCCGTACGTGCAGCACGTCCCTTCGATGTGCGGGCCCGCTTCGGCGCACCCGGAGGTGCCGCCGTAGCACTCGAAGTCCTCGAGGGCGGCGACCGGATCGAACTGGGGGGGCGGGTCGATCTCGTTCGGCCCGCTGTCCTCGACCAGCGGCTGAGCCGGTTTGCACGACAGAAGCAGAGCGAGGAGGACCATAGGAGAAAGATGCAACGCGCCACGGGTGGTTGCGGCTGAGATCACAGTGTCGGCAGGGCCGCTTCGATGAACGGGCTGGTCGTCGCTGCCGAGGCGTCCTCCGGTGGTGCCGCTGCGTCGACTATAGGTTCGCCGCCCGGTAGCTCACGGCGGTGACCAGCTTGACAGTCCAGGGCACGCCGTCGCGCTCGGCGTAGGGATAGATGAAGTAGTTGAGCGCCGGCCCCCGGTGCAGCTCGCCGAGGCGTAGGTCCCGA
The DNA here is from genome assembly GCA_964471355.1 of uncultured Enterobacteriaceae bacterium. Lineage (GTDB taxonomy): Bacteria > Myxococcota_A > UBA796 > UBA796 > CAYYHT01. The sequence continues at coordinate 2,042 of CAYYHT010000063.1, read as the reverse complement.
CCTGTCGTGAAGCGGACCCGGTCAGCAGGTTGGGAGCCGTAGAAGGCGTCGATCCGATCGGGGTGCTTGGCGGCTTCGGACGCGTCAATGGGTATCCAGCCCGCATCCGGCAGCCAGAACTGCACCCAACAATGGTAACCGGCGATGGTGCCCTCGTTGCGGTCCAAGGGCACTGGGAAGCCCATCTCGAATCGGGCGGGGATGCCCTCGGTGCGCGCCAGACTCAGGAAGACCGAGTGGAAATCCGTGCAGTTGCCGTACCTCTGAGAGCACGCCCAGAACGTGTCCCCGTTGCCCCAACCGGTGCCGGTCTTCTTGTACTCCATGTTCGTGGAGACCCAGTCGTAGATGGCGCGGGACGTTGCGCCTGGGCTGTCGTCGGTCCTGGCGGCGCGCACGTCAGTCAGCAACGGACCGAGCACCTCGATCTCCCCGACAGGGACTCGGGCGGAAGGGGCCAGGTCGCGGGCGTACTCGGCGCGCTCGGTCTTTGTCAGGGAGCGGCGTCCAGCGAGCGAGAGATCGACCTGTTTTGCGCGTCGCGTAGCGCGGAACGACAGCACGACCTGTGTGGGCAGCACCTGCGCGGGCAGGGTTGCGTGCCAGTATCGGTTGCCGAAACGCGCCTCCGTGCTGAAAGCACCCGACACTGGAGACGCCAGCTCGAGTGCTGTGATGTCCTGGTGGGGGTCCGAGACCGGAATGGGCAGGAACAGCTCAACAGGTGCATCCCCTTCGACTGCCGGGACGTCCACGGCGTAGGTGAAGAGAACGGTCCGGGAGGCGGGTGCCGTGGGCACCGCTGTCTCGGAAACGCCGCAAGCGAGCGCGATCAGCGCGGCTGTCAAGATCATGCGGACCACCTTGCCCCTCTAGGCATCACTATCGCCACCAGCGTAGCCAGGTCTCCATGATTCCCTTCACAGTCGGAGTCAGCTTCGATCGGCGGAACTCGCTCGCCACCTTGAACACGACCTCGCTCTGGGTCGGGTACGGGTGGATGGTGCTGCCGATGTGGTGCAGCGTGAGGCCGTGGGTCATCGCCAACGTGACCTCAGCGAGCAGATCGCCGGCGTGATTCGCCACAATGGTCGCGCCGTGAATGCGACCCTTGCTGTCCGCGAAGATGCGGCAGTAGCCCTCGGTCTCACTGTCACATCGGCCTCGATCGGTCTCGCCGATGCCCACAGTCCAGGCGGTGATGTCGTCGCGCTCCCCCGCTTCTGTGTAGCTGATGCCTACGTGACTGACTTCGGGCTGGGTATAGGTCGCCCACGGAATGACGAGGCTGCTCGCCTTCCGTCGCCCCATTCCCATCACGCTGAACAGCGCATTCTGGATGACAATGCGCGCCAGGTGATCGGCGGAGTGCGTGAACTGGAACTTGCTGGCGACGTCGCCGCAGGCAAAGATCACCGGGTTGGTCGTCTGCATGTAGTCGTTGACGGTGATGCCGCGCGCATGAACCTCGACGCCGGCTTTCTCCAAGTCCATGCCGCCGGTGTTCGCCTTGCGGCCGATGGCGAGCAGGACCTCATCGACGACGACCCGCTGCTCACCACTGCCGGTATCGACCACCACAACCCGATCGGAGCCGTCCAGCTCGAATCGCACGACGTCGACCCCTTGTACGAAGGAGATGCCGTCGTCTTCCATCTGCTTCTGGACGACCGCGCTCGCTTCCGGCTCTTCCCGTGGCAGGACGCGTTCCGCCCGGTCGATGATGGTGACCATGCTGCCCAGCCGCGCGAAGGCCTGCGCCAGCTCAGAGCCGATGGGGCCGGCACCAACCACCGCCAACCTTCGCGGCAGCTCGGTGAGCTCGAAGATCTGCTCATTGGTGCGCACCCCAGCCTCGCGAATCCCCGGAATCGGTGGAACCAGCGCACTGGCCCCGGTCGCGATGCATGCGCTCGCGAACTCGAGAGTCGTCCCGTTGACCTCGATGGTGTTCGGTCCCTTGAACTTGCCTGCCCCAAGGAACACATCGACCCCGAGACTCGCGAGGCGCTCGGCGCTGTCGTGGTGGCTGATGTCGGCGC
>CAYYHT010000062.1:0-17211 GCA_964471355.1 uncultured Enterobacteriaceae bacterium | reverse complement strand
GGGCGGCGGATCATCGATGTCATCGTCGTCGAGGTCGACGCGCATGAACTTGGGAATCCAGAACTTGTCGTGGGTCGTGTGAATGCGGGTGCCGGCGTCCGGGGTGTGGTCCGGGAACAGCACGATGGGCACATCGTTGTCGTCGGTGTTGACCGTGTGCGTCGTGGGCAGCTCGTAGTCGTTGTAGGTGGGAGGCGCGTAGTAGCCGTAGGGGTCGGGGTCGTCGTTCAGCCCGTTGCCTAGGAACTCTGCGGAGTACTCCAGGGTGCGCTCCATGATGTGTTCGCCTTGCAGTGGACCCCAGACCGAGATGCTTGGCTCGTAGCCACCGCGCATCCAGTCCTCGGGAATCAGCAGGTAGCCCTCGTGATCTTGGCTGTAGCCGACGATGACCGGGTGTTCATAGCCCAGCTCGGCCTTGACGCGCCGACGCCACTGCTCGGCGTAGAGCGCCACGGGTTCGCCCGGGAAGAAGCCCATCATCAAGGGTCGCGAGACGACCTCTCCTTCCTCGGTCAATGTGGTGATGGGGCCGATCAACGTGGTTGTCGTGCCCGCCTTGTAGTCCTCTTTGAAGGGCAGATCGATGTCGTCGAGGGTATAGCCGAACGACGCGCTGACGATGGGCGAGATGCTCTCGAGCAGCACGCAGCCCTCGTAGGGGAACTCTTCGGTGACCTGGCCCAAGCCGCCGCCGGGAATCAGCGGCACGTCCTCGCCGCAGAACACAGCACCGAACTCGGCGTTGAACTCGTCAAAGGTGCCCAGGCTGCCATCCTCGTTGTACACAATGTTGTCGGCGTGCCAGGTGTAGGGGTCTTCGAGCGGCGGGTAGCTCCAGTCTTCGGTGCCGTTTCGGGTCACGTGAATCTGGCTGCGGTGCTCCCAGATGTGTCGGCTAGCGACCTCGAGGCTGATGGGGTCGGCGGCAGTCGGTGTGGCTTCGTACAGGTCCATGATGCCGGTGCGGGCGTACTCGCCGATGGTCTCCATGCGGGCGAAGTCGCGGTCCGAGCCGCGGGGGCTGGCATCACCGCCGGCTCCCTGCAGGTGCATGACGACCACGGGGCTGTCGAACTGCTCTTCGATGACTCCCTCGAGTCCACCAGCGGAGTCGGTCGAGACCATCGGGTTGTCGGCATCCATGATGATGCCGTGCATGCCGAAGATCATGGCCATGGCGATGGGGGTGTCATCCATCGCGTCGATCTTCAAGATGGCCAAGTGGGGGTCTTTGCCGGTCTCCCAGTCCTCTTGGTCCTCCCAGACGACCAGGTCGTTGTTGTCGCCGCGGCGGTCGCTGTAGACCTTGCCTTCGGGGTCCCAGTCCTTGGACCAGCCCAGGCCGATCTTGGCCTCTTGGCGGGCACTCCACGCGTCGATCGCCACCCCTGCGATCTGATCGGCCATGCGCCGAAAGACCTCTTCGTTGTGGCGGTCAGTGCCCAGGTACCAGTGCCACTGGTCGTTGTAGCCGCCGTAGCCGGAGTGAGTGTGGCTGGCCGACAGGGTGACCTTGCCCTCGAGGTACTTGCCGGTCGCCTCTTCGAGTCGCTTGGTGACTTCGACGACCATCTCGTCGTTGCTCATGCAGGCGTCCCACTTGATCAGCACCAAGTCCTGGTCGCCGTTCTCGAGCCAGATCGCCTTGAGGTTCGGGCGCGTGTGAATGCCCGTGCTCTCGTCGAAGCCGGTGTTGTAGGGGCCTTGGCGGCGATCCTGGTAGCTGAACGAGCCCAGGCATTTGCAGCGGGCGGTGTAGCAACCGAGCGGTACGCCAATGGGCATCTCGAGGTGGCCGTCAGCGGCTCCAGCCTGGGGGACGCCTTCGACGACCGCCGGATAGACGGGGGCGGCCTCGTTGGGGCCATCGCACGAAATCAACAGGGAAAGCATCATGGACAGGAACATGGGGACTCCAGCGCCAGAGTTCTAGCCTCTCACACCGGCTTGTGGCTACTCAACGACCGATTCAGGCGAGTTTCTGGGCTACACTGCGCCCCTTCGGAGCCCTTATGCGACTGTTGTTCCTGCCTCTGCTCGCCGCCTGCGGCAACCCCATCATCGAGCCTGGAGTCGTCGACACCGACGTCGTGGCCTTCTTCGACAAAGACGGCGACGGCGTTCCGGTCGAGGACGACTGCAACGACGACGACCCCTATGTCTTTGAGGTGGGCACCGAGGTCTGCAACGGCATCGATGACGACTGCGATGGCGTCGCTGACAACAATGGCGCCGAGCCGGGCACGTGGTACCCCGACAGCGACGGCGATGGCTGGGGCGATGGCTCAGGCACATCGACGGTCGCCTGCGACCAGCCGTCGGGCACCGCCGAGTTCGGTACCGACTGCAACGATGACGACGACACGGTCTACCCCGGTGCGGCGGAGGACTGCGCGGCGACGGTCGATGCCAACTGCGATGGCAGCGTGGGCTTTGTAGACAACGACAACGACGGCTACGCGGCCTGCGAAGAGTGCGATGACGCCGATCCCAACCGCAATCCCGGCCTTCCCGAGCTGTGCGACGCCGCTGACCTCGACGAGGACTGCGATGGCAACGCCGACGATGCCGATGTCGAAGGCGCAACCGGCACCATCACCTGGTGGCCCGATACCGATGGCGACGGTGAGGGAGACGCCTCGGTCGCCTCGACCGACTCCTGCGATCCGACCGGCAGCTGGGCCGAGAACGACACCGACTGCGACGACACGGACTTCACGGTCTATGCCGGGGCTGCCGAGCAGTGCGATGACAGTGTGGACAACAACTGCGATGGGCAGGTCGATGAGGGCTGCTCAGTGGGCACCTGTGATCCTGCCGACACGCTGATCACCAGCTGTGCCGAGCTGCAGGGCATCACCGACACCGGTGCCTACTGCCTGGGCGGCGACATTGACTGCGCCAGCGTCGGCTTCACCGCCATCCCCAGCTTCAGCGGTAGCTTGAACGGCGACGGCCACGTCGTGCGCAACCTGACCGTCACCGGCGGCGGGCTATTTGCTCAGACCACGGGTGCCTCGATTCACGACTTGGGCATCGAAGATGCGCAGGTGTCCGGTGGCGACGAGACCGGAGCGCTGGTCGGACACGCCGGTGGGTTGACCAACATCCGCAATGTCTGGGCCACGGGCATGATCGGAGGCAGTGACGAGACCGGTGGCTTGGTCGGAGACCTCGCTGGCAGCAGCACGATCAACGGCTGCTGGACCGACGTCGACATCTTGGCCCTCAACGGCTTCAAGGTGGGCGGCCTCGTCGGTCGTCAGTCCGATTCTGAGATTCGCGATTCCTATTCCCGCGGCAGCCTCACCGCAGAGCGCTCTGCCGGCGGCTTGGTGGGCAAGATCGTCAACGGCGGTGACGTGCACGGGTCCTGGTCATCGGTGAACGTCGGCATCGTGCTGGACCACCAGAGTCTGGGTGGGCTGATCGGTGAGGTGCCCACGACATCGGTTGGAACCGAGATTCACGATTCGTACGCGGTCGGCTGGGTCGACAGCCACAGTGTCGGGGGCAGCCAGCTCGGTGGTGGCTTCGGCGGCTTGTTCGACGAGGGGGCGACCTACAGCTCATGGAGTGCCGCTCGCGTTCCGGCCAGCAACGGGTCCTTCGGCAGCTTGGGCTCCACGCTGACCGTCGAGATGGTCGTGGACCAAGAGGCATCCGGCGCCACATCTGCCGAGGGTGGCGCGCTGTACGACAGCGGCACCATGATCACGGCGACCCCATACGCGGCCTTCGACTTCTCGTCGGTCTGGAAACAGACGGACGGTGAGACCTACCCCTGCCACCAGTGGGATGGCATCTGCCACGAGCCCTCGCCATGCGGCCCGCCAACCCGTGGAATCATTGTCTACGTCTCGGTCAGCGGTAGTGGCAGCGCCTGCGACAAGGCCACCCCCTGTGACATCGGCCAGGGCCTGTCGATGGTGAACGGCGTGGCCGATGCGACCCTGGCGCTGACCACCGACATCGTGGCACCCGGAGGTAGCGCGACGTTGACTCTGGGAGACCACGGCTCTGTCTGTGCCGCTGGTGGCGTGGCACAGGTCACCGACCTGACCGTCGAGCTCGGCCGCAACAGCTTGGTCAGGAACCTCAGCTTCACCCGAGGCGGGGTCGTGGGCACTGGCTTCGTCGGTCGCTCGACCATCGACAACGTCGAGTTCAACGCCGATGCGCCCATCACCCTTGGGTCTCATGAAGGCCACGTCACCGTGCGCGACGCCGAGATCCACGGCGCGATTCCCGGAACGCCGATGATTGCCATTGGCCGCACCACAGACACCGAGGGCTCGTTCTGGCTGACCCGCTCGAACCTCGATGGCACCTCGGGGACCGCAGGACTCAGCTACACCGGCAACATCGGCCTCGATCGCATTCGCATCGACGATGGCACCCGCATCGTGAATGCCGGCTTGGCCGAGGCCATCAGCCTCAACCAGGTGCCCAACGCGTCGTCCGACAGCTCGCGGCTGGCGGTCTTGATCGACGGTGTGAGCATCGATGTTGGCAGCCTCGATTCTCACGGCATCAGTCACGGGACCGGTGCGAACGGAGACATCAGCGGCTGGATTGAGGTCCGCAACAGCAGCATCCGCAGCGCCTACTGGGGGCTGCATGCCGGTGGTCCCTCTGGCACCGCCACCAGCAACGTCGAAGTGAGGGTGCTCAACAGCGGCTTCACGAGCTTCCACGCTGCAAACCCGGACATGTTGCATGCGCTGGTGCCCACAGGTGGACGTCAGTGCTGGGATGTCGATGCCAACTCGTTCGGCTGGGAGGGACCCGTTCCCGCCCAGATGCGGTTCGAGAACAACAACGTCTTCGAGATTGTCTCGGCAGCTGATCTCGGGCCCCGAAACGGAGGCGTCGGCGTGGTCTTGCCACCGACCTTCGGCGATCCCACCGGTGGCTGCATCGCACCGGTGGTGCCTTAGTGCGCCAAGGAGGGGCGAGCTTCGTCTCGCCCTCGACCCACTAGGGCAACAAGGAGGGGCGAGCTTCGTCTCGCCCTCGACCCACTAGGGCAACAAGGAGGGGCGAGCTTCGTCTCGCCCGCGATCCACTAGGTCACCGCGGCCGCACCGCTTCTGCGCTCATCTCCGACGCCCAGCACTTCGGTATCGGCACTGCGAATCGCCAGGTGGGTGCCGCCAAAGAACATGTTCGGTGCGTCAAAGCGACCCAGCTGCAGTCCCTCGGCGACGAGCGCGTCCAAGGCGTCTCGCATGTCGTTCGCTGCCTCGCCAGCCATCTTGCCGGCCTCGAAGTGCACCCGGTCGCTGTTGACGGCTCGGGCCGGATGCTTGCCATGAACCAACAGGTTGCGCGTGGTCTGCAGCAGGGCCGTCCAGATGCGGTTGCTGCCGCCGCTGCCTAGCGCGACTGTGTGCTTGGCAGAGTTGAGCAGCATCGGGCACATCGAGCTGCCCATGGGCGTGCCCGGCGCGAGTCGATGAAATCCGCCCGGATTGATGTCGTCTTCGCCCAGGAAGTTGTTCAGGAACACCCCGGTGCCGGGGACGATGACCGTGCTGCACTCGCCGTTGCTGCACGTCGTCGCAGCAGCGTTGCCGTCGGCGTCGATGGCCGAGATGTGGGTGGTGCTGCCCAGCTCGTTGCTGGGGATCTCAGGCAGCTCGCCGACACCGAGGTCCAGCCACTTGCGCACGGCTGCCCGGCCCACCGCGATCGACTTGTCCGACAGCATTCGGTCGGCATGGGCCTGGCTGGGGGTCTCGTTGCCGATGATGACCGCTCGGGCATGAAACGCCTCGGCAATGACCGCCCGCCGCAACAAGACCTCGGCGGCGCTGCCAAAGCTTGGGGTGTCGAAGCCCGCGAAGAGCGCGTCTGCAAAGGCGATGAGCATGCCGCTGCTGCTGGGCATCGGCGCGGCCAGCAGCTCGGTACCGTCGGTGAGTACGTGATGGAACGGCTGGGTTCGGCTGGTCTGGTACTGCGCAAGGTCCTGTGCGGTCAGTCCGCCGCCCTTGCCACGGACCTCGGCCAGCAGGCGGTCGGCCAGCGGTCCTTGGGTCAATACGCGCCCGCCATCGGCCGCCACCGCGTCCCAGAGCTTTGCCAGGTCGGGGTTGTGAAAGCGGGTGCCAGGCGCGATCAGGTTGCCTTCGTCATCAATGAAGTACTTCTCGAACTCGGGCACCGCGCGCACAATCGGCTCGAGCAAGACCGAGACAAAGGCCCCCATCTGGGTCATGACGGTGCCCTCATGAGCGGCCTTCCATGCGGGTTCACAAACCTCTTTGAGGGTCAGTCTGCCAGCCTGTTGCTGGGCTTCGGCCAGTCCCTGCAGGGCAAAGGAGGTGGCGATGGAGCCGGGCCCAATGTGGAAGGTCTGCGTCGCGCTGCCGAAGTCGACGGTCTCGCCCCAGAACGCTCCATCGGGCGCTTGGTAGGGCTTGGCCCCGGTGCCGAGTCCGGGTGCACGGGCAAAGAAATCCCACGCTGCGGGCTCGCCGTCGACGCGGGTGACCAAGAAGCCTCCGCCGGCGGCACTGGTCAGCAACGGCTCGGAATGGAAGGCGGTGAACATGGCCGCCACGACGGCGTCCACCGCATTGCCGCCGCGCGCCAGAATTTCGGCGCCAGCAGCGGCTGTTGCGGGGTGTCCGGCGGACACGACCCCGCCTCGTCCCTTCACGACCGTCCCGATCTGCATGGACACGAGAGTACACGTTGGGGGGGACACGCGGCCGCGCGCGTGGATACATTGCGATTGGGAGAGCACCGACACGTGCCAGCACTGATCTTCAAACTCGCCATTTTAGCCGTTGGCATCTGGTTTTTCGTTCGGCCCGCCATCGGCTGGTACCGACGCATTTTTGGACGCACAGTGCGGGGACGTATTTGGCTGGCCCGCGAAGGGATCGTCGAAGAGGGCCCAGATGCCAAAGTTCTCTTTCCCTGGAAGAAGGTCACGTCGTTCGACAAGACGCAGCTGTACGGCCGCCAAGCCATTCGCATCTGGCTGAGCGAAGATCCCGACCTGCAGTTCAGGCTGCTGAACATTCATCTGCCCGCCGAACAGCATCGCGACTGGGTCAACGAGCGCGTCGCTCAGCTCGAGCGCTCCAAATACTGGACCGCCGCTCAGCTGGTCCTGCGCGACGACGACGTCGACGAGCCCTTCGAGCGCTTCTTTGTCAAGCTGCGAAAGCTCGCTGCCGACTCCAACAACACCCTCGAATTGCCGAGTGTCCTCGACAATCCCGAGCCGCTCGATCTGGGCGCAATGGGCATCGGCGGACCGCCCACCGAAGAAGAATAGGCGGCGCAGCCGGGTGCTACAGCACGCCGAACCAGCCGTCGGCGCCCGCGACCACGAGGTCCGATCCCAGAATCATGCACTGCGACAGCGTCGGAGCACCGGCTGGGGTCTTGTCGCTCCAGGTGTCTCCTCCATCTTCAGAGACAAGCATGAGACCGAGGCCCTGACTGGAATACTCCCCAACAGCAACCAGCATGTCGTTGTCTCGGCACACACCGCGAATCCAGCTGAAGCCGTCGGCGAACTCTGAGATCTCAAGCATCTGCCAGTCGGCGGCGGAGGAGGGGTCGCCATCGTTCCAGAACACCACGCCCACGTCTGTGCCCTGGTCGACGCCGCCGGCGATCAGGCCGCTGCCGTCGGAGTCCACAGTCCACAGCTCGCCGTCGAAATCAGCCAGCGAGATGGGGTCCATGGCAAACCCAGCGCCTTCGACCTGGGTGAACACACTCGGAGGCTGGGTGATGGTGCTGCCTACACCGACGATTTCGCCCTGGTGCACGACCATATCGAGCACTTGATAGCTGTTGCCATCGCTGGGCCAGCCGTAGCCGTCGACCCAGTCCGAGCCGTCGTCGTCGCGCCATGCGAGGTCCGAGCCGGTGAGGGATTCAGCCACCGATAGTCCGTCGTCTGTGCGGGCATAGCTGCCGACATGGAAGCTGTTCCACGTCTGGCTCTGCGACTCGAAGGACAGCTCCATCTCGGTCTCGCTGATGATGGCGCGCACGCGGTCCGAGCCCGCTGTGTCGGTGCCCGCGACGTAGAGCTTGTCGTCCGATGCGCGGTGGATGTGGCTGACGCGGAACGTGCTGAACGAGCTGACCTCGGCCCAGCTGCCGCCCATGTCGGGACTGCGGTACAGCCCAGTGCCATCGGTGGTGGTGCCGCAGCCAACCCAGACCACGCCGTCGTCGTCGACCCACACGGTGTCGGTTCGACTTCCGATGCAGGGATGGTCCGTCCCGCTGATGCCGCCGAGGCCGCCGACGCCGCCTTCACATGCGATGTTTGAGCCGATCAATAGAACGAGAGGCAGCACGCGGGTCATTTGAAGCTCCAGGGCAATCGGGTAACGCACGGTCCGCAGGTCCCCCATACAATTCGGGCACCCCCAACGTGGCCGAGACCATGGCTCGCTCCGACGGGCGCACCGTATACCTGTTCGGTGCTCTACGTGGAGCTCTCTCCGCGCAACCAATGGACGCTCGCTGTGGTGACCACGCCAGCCGCGGCGCCGATTCCGTGGACCGAGGTGGCGTGCAGCACGCCGGGCTCTCCGGCGAACAGGACCGAGCCGGTCTGGTGCTCCCAGGCGATCTTGGCGGCGAAGGCCAGCCCTAAGGCGGCCCCGATGGTGCGGTCTGTGCCCCCCGCCCGAATCATGGCGACGGCGACGGCGGCCACTAGCGCGGCATCAATGCCCGATAGACCCGCATAGGCTGGGACCTCGGGCATGGACCACACGACCGCGGCCGAGATGGCGGCGGTGGCGGTGGCGATGACTGCGAGCAGCAACGTACGGGACCGGCGCTCGAGCACGGCGGCCAGTACCGCAAAGGCCGATGCATCCCAGAACAGGTGACTCCAGGACAGGTGCACCCAGTGCCCAGTGATGAGCCTCCAGGGCTCCGAAGAAGCGGCGACCCGGTCGAGCACCAAGGCGGCCGGGGTTCCAGCCCCCACAAACAGCGCCAGCGCCGCACCCGCAAGGGCCAGGCTGATGGTGGGCACGAACGGGTCGCCGCGGGACATCAGGCGAGCTCCGGTTCTTCGGTCTGGCGCATCTTGCGAGCCAGGGCCAATCCGCCGAGGCCCAGCGCGATGCTGCCGGTGATGGGGTCCAGGGCTCCGCCAAAGGCAAACCCACCCTGGGAGAGGAACAGGCCTCCTGCGGCCAGGACAGCCGCTCCCATTGCGAGCGCACCGCCCGCGAACGCCGTGATTCCGGTGACGAGCACCGCTACAAATGTCTGCAAAACACACTCCTACTGCCATTGCGGCGGTGTTCAACCGCCGAGCAACCCGGTTGTCGGGTCGGGCAATAGATAGGTCCGGCGTGTGGATGGCGGTTTGAAGCGCCGTGAAACCGCCGTGAAAGGAATTCCTCAACATCCAAGTCGATGATCCGAGCGGTCCAAGAGGAGGATTGCTTGGGCATTGCTGTGCTGATTGTGGACGATTGTGCGATGACGCTGATGCTTCAGCGCGCTCTGGTCGAGAAGGCGGGTCATCAGGTCGACACTGCGTCGGGAGGGGCCGAAGCCATCGCGTTGCTCTCGCGCAAGGACTACGACGTGCTGCTGTGCGACCTGGTCATGCCCGAGGTCGATGGCATGGCCGTGCTGGCCCACGTCCGCGACCATGGCATCAAGGTGACCTCGGTGATTGTGACCGGCAGCAACCAGGTCAATGACGCAGTCAGTGCGATGAACGAGGGCGCCTTCGACTTTGTCACCAAGCCGATGAATGCCGGCCTGCTCGAACGCATCTTGGACAGGGCGATGGAGCGGCAGAGCCTGACCAGCCGTGCCGAGCGGGCCCGGGCCATGGAGACCGTGTTCCGAGCGGCCAGCAGTGGCGCAGCGGAGCCAGGCTTGGCACACGCGGCCCTGGAGATCATGAGTGCCGACGCGGTCCTGGTTCAAGGCGTCGCCGACGGAACGGACGGCGCTCGAGCCGTGCACGCCCAGGATGGCGAGGTGCCGTGGGCGGAACTCAGCCGCATCGCTGGACTCGCCGACGAGCACGGGGACCTGCTGGGACCGCTGCCCGAACTGCATGCGCTGGCTGTCCCGGTGATGGACGACGGCGAGACCATTGTGACCGTTGTGGTCTGGCGGCGCGGCAGCCGTCCCTACTCGAGGGCTGACCGGGAGCGACTGGCACAGCTCGCCGAAAAATCCAGTTTGGTCCTAAAAAATGTCGGATTGACCCGAGCCCTCGAAGAGCGGCTCTCTTCGCTGGATGAGGCTCGAAATCGAGTGGTGTCGGCGATGCGCTACGAGGGCCTTGGACGCATCGCTTCGGACTTCTCGCGGGCCGTTCAGGACCCGTTTCACTACCTCGAGACCAACCTGCGTGCGGCGCAAGTTCAGCTTGAGGCGCTCAGACGCGTCGACTCGATGGTCACCTCGGCCGCGGACATCGAAGAGCTTCGCGACTGGTGGGACGACTCGGGGGGGCGTGCGAACATTGCCGATGCCGATCGGCGGGCGAAGTACGCCATGGATGGGGCCCAGCGGGTGGGCATGGTGCTGCGCGAGCTCAGCCGGCTGACCCGCTCCCGCGATGATGTCGACTTCGATCTGCTGTCCAACCTGTCCACGGCGCGGCACATGTGCGGGGTCGACAGCGACGCCTTCGTCAGCACATCGGCGCAGTCGATCACGGTTCGTGGAAACGCCGGAGAGTGCGCCCAGGGCCTGGCCGCGTTGATGGGCTGGGCGGGAATGGGGCGAGGTGCGCACCTGCACATCTCGGTCGAGGCCGACGGTGAGACGGCGACGGTGAGCATCTTGGCCTACCACTCGATGCCGCACGCGGACGATGACGCCGAAATCACAGCTGCCAAGGCCTATCTGCCGGATGGCACGGTGCAGATCAACCCGGAAACAGGAGTGCTGATCCGCGTGACGTTGCCGGCCGTGGTCGAGGACGACGCCGTCTTCGCATTCGGGGCCGAGTAGCAGCCAAGCAGGCCGGTGGTAGGCTTCGGCATCGGACTGTTCCGAAGCCGTCTAGGGCTTCAGGCCAATTCGAGTTCATCGTCGGCGGCGATGACCTCGCGGATCTTCACCGCCAGGGCTTGGTCGTCGTCTCGTCGGCGCAGCTTGTCGACCACGATGGGCACGGCCACTGCCAGGCCGAAGGTCGTGCCCAGGAACACCAAGATGCCCACGGGCAACGCCAGCTGAAAGCCCAGGGGCACGATGACGTAGATGCCCGCTGCAAGGCTTGCCGCGACGCATAGACCGGCTGCGATTCCCACCAGGGTGCTGCCACGGCGCAGGTCCACGACCGGGTGCGTCGACAGCTCGAGTGTCCAGTGCTCGCCAGTCGGCCGCAGTTCGAGCGTCACCGCCCGGCCAGCCTCGTTGCAGCGGGTGGCGAAGGTGCCGTTGTCGGCTGCGGGATCGCTCGCCCACGACCCGGCCAGGCCACCGCTGAGTGCGGCCAGTCGCGCCTGCGGGTCGCCCTCGAATCGGACTTGTGTGTGCAGCAAAACAGACATGAACCCTACCTAAGCGCCTGCCGCGCCGTGCTGCGTTTCCGATGCCTGGGCGTTGGCGCGTTTCAGGGGCTGTAGCGAGCGTCCGGGCCTTCGAAGCCGGTGCCATCGGCATTGGTGCCGGGGCTGTAGTTCGTGGTGCCGAGCGTGCTGTGGTCTGCGTAGCCGGCAGTCCAAGGGTCGGTCTGGCTGATGCTGGCGTCCGAGACGGCCGACACGGTCGATGCGGGGAAGGTGCCCCAGCTCAACGATGTGATGACGGAGTCGTCGGCGGCCTTGACGGTCACCTTGTCGCCGGCATCGGTCAGCGCCAAGCCCAGCTGGGTGCCAGGATCGGTGTTGTCGGCCAGGAAGAACCAGACATAGGGCTCGGTCAGTGCCGAGAGGTCTCCGCCGCCGAACACGACCGTCGCCTCGCCCGCCTGCAGAATCGTGCCCTCGGCGAACGTGTGCCGCGGCAGGAACTGGTTCTCGTTCTCGATGATGGTGACGCCACTAAGGTCGATGGTCGAGTCACTGACGTTGGCCAGCTCGATGAACTCGTCTTCGACGTCGTCCGAGGTGTTGCTCGTGGGGTCGTCCTTGTTGGGGTCGCCATCGACCGAGGCATCGGCGAGGATCTCGTTGATGACGAGGTCTCCGGCTGCTGCGGCAGCGACAGTGACGGTCACATCGACCGTGTCGGTGGTGCCGCCCACATCGGCGGTGACGGTGACGGTGCCCTCGTCGAGGGGCTGGCCCTCGCCGTGGGTGGCGCCGTAGAAGCGCACAATCGCCTCGTCGCTGGACGAAAACGCGGCAGTGGTCGTCACGTCGCCCGTGGTCGAGTCGTCGTAGGTCGCCAACACCGAGAAAGTCACGACCTCTTTGGTGGTGATGTCCGTGGCCGAGGGCGTCACCGCAATGGACGTGATGTCCGCGTCGGTGTCGGTGTCGGTGTCGGTGTCCGTATCGGTGTCGGTGTCCGTATCGGTATCGGTATCGGTGTCCGTATCGGTGTCGGTATCAGTCTCGGTGTCGGTGTCCGGGTCGGAAGGGGGGCAACCGACAGCCAGGGTGAGCACAGAGAGCAGGAAGGCGTTTCGCATAGTGGTGGTCTCGATTTAGAAATGGGTCAGGGAGCCCGTGGCCTCGCAGCCAGGGCTCCCATGGGACTGAATCAACTTAGGGGCAGTTCGCGGCGCCCGGGGTGGGGCCACAAGCGGCCGAGCGCCAGTTGCTGGACTCGTCGCCGACTGCGATGTCGACACGCTCGACACTGTTGCCGTTGCCCGCGTTGAGGGGGTAGCTGTAGCTATCGACCTCGAGCAGGGCGCCTGCTTCGTAGAAGAAGATCGGGTCGTTGTTGGCCAGACCCGATGCGATGGTCAGGTCGTCGGTCGTCATGATCAGTGTTCCCGCGGGGATGTCACTGTCGTACTGGCCGGCGTACTGGGCATCGACGATGAGTGCGTACTCACCGGGGTTCAGCGTCGCATCGCCGAGCGGGCTGAAGTAGCCGAGGCAGGTGTCGACCGCGTCGCCGTCCCAGATGACCGTGTACAGCAGGTCGACCGGGTCGGTGCCCGCGTTGTAGATCTCGACGTACTCGCCGGTCTGCTCGTCGAGCGGGTTGGCCATGATCTCGGTGATGATGACGTCCCAGTCGCTGACGCTGCCCGGTGCGGTCGTGGTCGACGCGCAGTTGAAGAGGCCGGGCGACGAGCCCGATGCACAGGTGCTGGCGCGCCAGTTGGCGTCGCTGTCCAGCTCGTCGAGCAGGACCGCTTCGAAGCGCTCGATGCTGACACCATTGCCCGGGTTCGACGGGAACAGGAACTGGTCGAGCAACGAGGTGCCGTCGACGTCCCACAGGGTGACTTCGTCGCTGACCGACAGGCCGTTGCCGAGGTGGCTGTTGCTGGGAGTCACGACGATACTGGCGCTGGACAGGTCGTAGTCGTTGGCGAACTCGGGGTCGATGATGAGTGCGATCTCGCCTGCGGGCAGCACCGTGGAGCCGCCCATGTAGGCCATGACCGTGTCCAGCTGGTTGCCGTCGCTGAACATCAGGCCGGCCAGCTCGATGTCGGTGTTGCCGACGTTGTACAACTCGATGAACTCGCCGGTGTCTTCGACCAGCGGGTTGGCCATGATTTCGTTGATGACCAGCTCGCCGCACAGGCCGCCAGCGCCGGGGTTCTTGCGACCGGGGCTCATGTTGTTGGCACAGGTTGCGTCGCTCTTCTGCCAGTTGCCGGTGTCGTCACCGGTTGTGTAGTTGAGCTTCTCCCAGCTGATGCCGTCGCCGGCATCGGAGGCGGTGAAGCTGCCGTCGCCGAAGCTGTCGATGGGCGTCGTGGCGGTGTCGCTCTCGAGCAGCCGAACCGGGTCGTCAGCGGACAGGCCGTTGCCGATCGAGGCGTCGGGCGTGGTCAGCAGGATGGTGCCGTTGGGGAACGCGAAGTCATAGGCGAAGCCCGGGTCGATGATCAGCGCGTAGCTGTGCGGCGGGATGCCGGTGGAGCCACCCTGGAAGCCTTCGAGGGCGTCCATGCTGTCGCCATCGTCAATCCACAGGCTGGACGCGTCGATCTCGAGGTCGGTGGGGTTGTACAGCTCGACGAACTCGCCGGTCGCTTCGACCGATGCATTGGCCAGCACCTCGGTGATGATCAGGCCGGTGACCAGCCCGCTGGGCGGGAAGCAGTGGGCCGCACCCGGTGAGCTGTCGCTCGCGGTGTCGGTGCAGCGGCTGGGGCGCCAGTTGCCGGCGGCGTCGCCGGTCGCCAGGTCGAACATCTCCATCGACTTGTTGTCGCCCGGGTCCTTGGGGAAGGTGAAGCCGGCGATCAGCGTGCTGCCGTCCGTCTCGTACAGGCGAACCTTGTCCGAGGTGGTCAGGCCGTTGCCGATGGTGGTGTCGCCCGTGGTCAGCAGGATGGTGCCGCTGGGAAGGAGCGAGTCGTACCGGCCGGTGTAGCCGGGGTCGAGAACGACCGCGTACTCGCCCGGAGGCAGCAGGGTGGCAGTCGGGCTGACGGCCAAGGCCTGCAGTACGTCGATGTCATCGCCGTCGGTGAGGACCAAGCCGGCCAAGTCGACCGCGCCGGTGCCTGCGTTGTAGATCTCGACGAACTCGTCTTCCTTCTCGACCCTGGCGTTGGCCATGACCTCGGTGATCTGCAGGTTGATGGCGGAAGAGGCGTACTCGTCAAAGCCGATGTCCACGGTGATGCCCTGGGGACGGGCCTCGCCGTCGAAGTCGGTGTCGGCATGGGCCAAGGTCATCGAGCCCGTGTCGATCATGCCGCTGCTGGGCTTGAGGTGGTAGTCACCCTCGTTGACATTCTCGAGCTGTGGGTCGATGGCGACGTCGGAGGCATCGGCCTCGGCGTCATTCTCGTAGTCGGTCGTGTTGCCCCAGATGCCGTTGTTGCGGAAGCTGGTGTCGCACGCGCCACAGTTGACGCCGTAGTAGTTGCCCACGATGACGTTGTTGGTGACCCAGTTGGGCACACCGCCGCTGTCGCCCTGCGCAATGGCGCCGGACAGGTACAGGGAAGTGCCGCCAAAGCCGTTGCCGACCAAGGTGTTGTTGACGACGTCGAGCCAGGAGCCCGCGTAGGACACGGTGCCGCCCGCGGCGTTGTTCACGATCAGGCTGCTCTGGACGCGTCCGATGCCGTTGTCGTGGTTGTTGATGGCGTACCAGTTGCCGGCCAGCACCGAGCGGTCAACCCAGGTCTCGGAGTTGGCGATGCCGTGGACGGCGTTGTTGAAGTAGAACAGCTCCATCTCGACCACGCCGACATAGCCGCCGTTGCTGGTGATGCCGTCGTTGACAAAGGCAGTGCCGGTGGCTTCCCAGGTGGGGTCGTACATCGTGAAGCGGCTGACGGTTGCCGTTGCGGTGCCGCCAGTGATGGTGCCGACCAAGATGGTCTCGCCCATGCCAGCGCCACGAACGTCGACGCCGTCCTTGAGGACCAGGTCTTCGAAGAAGGTGCCAGAGGCCACATCGACGATGTCGCCAGCGGTGGCTGCGTCGATGGCATCTTGGATGGCGCCGCGGGCGCCGCGGTGCTCGCCGTCGTCCCATTCGCCGCCGATGCCCGGCTTGACGTAGATGGTGGTGCCCTCATGCGATTGGGGGGCGGTACAGGCTGCGCTTAGGGCCAAAACGGCGACAACAGCAGAAAGTCGAGTCATTGAGATCTCCAATACAGAACAGCTGCCGTCTATTGAAGACCGACTCGCAAAGCAACGGGTAAAACTTGCGTTTCGGCTCGTGAGTCGCCCATCGTCGGCGAATCTTCTCGCGAATCGCCGAATCCCTAAAAATGTCTCCGGAAGGGTCGCTTAAAACGCCTTTTTCGCGAATTCGCGAGAAGATTCGCCGACGATGGGCGGATTTGGGTCGTTAGGGCGGCGCCATGGCCTTCCTCTTTCTCAGCTTGATCACGCTCCTTGTTGGGTTGTGGGCCGTGCTGTGGGTCCTCAACCAAGAGGTAGGCAACGGACCGCGCATCCAACAACGCACCTGGCTGGTCGTCGATGCGCACCACAGGGGGCAAGCCGTCTATTCCGATGTCATCTCCGGCTTGGGCGATGCCGACGTGCTGATTCCGGGCCTGAGTGGCAAGCACCTCAAGGTGGTGCGCGACGGTCAGCTGTACGTGCGTCCCGGCTGGGCCTTTGTGATGAAGGGAGGCAGCGAGGTGGGCGTGACCGGCGGGTAATGGTCGATCCACCTCGAATGGACCGATGAGCGCCCCGACGGCGTGCAGCCACGCGAAGTCTAGTGGTTTGAGTCCGAAGTCCGGAGCGTTGTCGAACAAGGAGCGGCGAGCTTCGTCTCGCCGTCGCAGCGGATCGACGGCGAGACGAAGCTCGCCGCTCCTTGGAACACTTCAGACTCGACCCACTAGCGCTCCAGCGGATCGACCCAGACTTCTGCGAATCCCCAGGGAGTGCGAAGCTCGACCGCAAACCAGTCTCCGTCCTCGTCTCGGGGAGTCAGGTACATGTCGCGCACCGCGACGCCAACCTCAGGCCCGTCTGGGCCGTCGTAGAAACGGTCACCTTCTTTGACGTTGGTGGGTCCGACGGACCAGCCAGAGCTGCCGAAGCCGCTGCTGCCGTGGCCCCAGCAGCCTCCGAAGATCATGCCGTGGCCCGGAGGCACCACGTCGGCCTTGGCGACCCAGCCGTGGATGGTGACGGGGTGGTCCGAGAACCACACCTCGACGAACTCTCCGTCCTCAGACATTCGCATCACGTCTTGTGGGTGTCCCCGAGTGTGGCCAATGGGCGAGCCATTGGGACCGTCAAGCAGCTGTGACTCCTCGTACAGCAAGATGTGCTCGGCATCGGTGGGGGCGTCGGGTCGAGGCGTGGCGATGTCGACCCAGAAGTGGTCGACCGTCCAATCTGCGGTGGGTACCTCGATCGTTGCTCGATGGCCTCGGTGGGACAGCCACAGGCCGTCGTCCCGGTGCACAACTCCGTCAAAGCCGGCTGGGAACCACACTCCGCTAGCCCACGTGGGCTCGACCACGACAGGTCGCAGATCGGCCCGGTCCAGGTGCACAACCAAGCGTGCATCGCGGTTCTGCCACAGCACGCCGAGGGTGTCGCCGATCTCGACCACGGGCAGTGGCCCGCGAATTTGAGGCAGGGAGTTCCACATCTCGTCCGGGTC
>CAYYHT010000061.1:0-17369 GCA_964471355.1 uncultured Enterobacteriaceae bacterium | reverse complement strand
TTGCGACCACGGTCATCTGGCCTGCCGGGGTGATGCGCACGACCTGTCCAGGCAGGTTGAGCACGACGTAGACATCGCCATTTGCATCGATGGCCACGCCGTCTTGGGTGCTGCCAGGCTCGAGGGTCACAAGCTCGGTCACGGCCCCGGCGACGCCGTCCGCGGACACGGCGATGGCCTTGAACACGTTCGGCGTGTCATAGGTCTGGGCGACGAACAGGGTGCTGGCGTCGCCGTTGAAGACCATGCCGTTGGGGGAGTGCACGTCCGTGGCCCACTCGACCGCCGTGCCGCCCGCATCGACCTCGTAGATGCTGTCCCCTCCAGGGGCCGACACCAACAGCGTGTCCCACGGCGTGACCACTGGGAAGTTGGCGCCCGCAATGCCATCGACCAGCAGTGTCGGCGTGCCTGCGTCTGGATCGACCAGCGCCACACCGCCTTCGAGCCCTGCGAATCCGTCGGGTCCCACCGCGACCACAAGCTGGTCATTCCACCACTCGAGGCCGACCGAGCCGACCATCGGCGTCAGCACCTCGAAGCTGCCATCGAGCGAGACTTCAGCGACGAATCCGCCGCCACCGTGGGCTGCTCCACCGACGAACATGCGGCCATCTGGCGAGAACACGATGCCCTCGGTGCCGCGGGTGCCGTCGTTCTGAAAGCCGCTGGCAAATACCCGGACCTCGCCTTCGGACAGGCTGCCCTCGGGGCATGTGGGGACCAGGTCTTCGGTCTCTTCAGTCGGACCGTTGCAGGCGAGCAGTACAGATAGAAGCAGCATGGTGGCCGCATATCCCAGCGCCGCTCAGTAAGCGCTGTGTAAGCAGCCCCAGTTTTCGGACACCCGGTGGGCAGGCGCGTGTCCAAACCACCGCGGGGTGGCGTGTGCTGTGGATGCTCTGGCTGGTTGCGTGTGGGGGTGAGCCAATCGAGCTCGCGACCGCGACCGCGCCCACTGCGCCGATCGCCGTGGCCATGGAGAGCGGCACACCCGCGTGTGAGGACTGCCTCTCGGCATTTCCAGCGACTGTAAACGGCAGCACCCGGGGTGCTGCGAGCGAGGTCGATGCCTACGACTGCGCGCCACAATCGAATGAGTCAGGCCCCGAACAACACCACACGCTGCATCTCGACGAACCGGGACTGCTGTGGGTCTCGCTGGACACCGTCGAGACCGGTGCCGATGTGGACGTGCACTTGCTGGATGGGCAGCCAGACGCGGCCTGCTTGGACCGCGGAAACACCGAGGCGATGGCTTTTGTGGGCGCCGGCGAGCGAACCATCGCCATCGACACCTGGATGGACCGCTCGGGGCGCGACCGGTCGGGGGAGTACACCGCATCGGTGCGGTTTATTGGCGTGTCCGACTACGAGTCCGCGGGCCTGTCGGCTTCGGTCTTTGAACGCGCTCTGCAGGCCTATGCGACCGCCCGGCACAAGGGCGAGACCACCCGGTCCGAGCTGTCCATCGTGGACTTCGCCAAGCTGTCCGAGCACAAGCGCTTTTGGACGGTGGACCTGGCCACGGGCGAGCTGCTGTACTCGAT
This sequence comes from uncultured Enterobacteriaceae bacterium, assembly GCA_964471355.1. Lineage (GTDB taxonomy): Bacteria > Myxococcota_A > UBA796 > UBA796 > CAYYHT01. Next base: position 15,819 of record CAYYHT010000061.1, on the reverse strand, counting down.
GTACACGACCCACGGCGAGGCGACTGCAGACCCCGATGACTTCCGCCGCGCCCTCACCTTCAGCAACACCTCGGGGTCACACCAATCGAGCCTGGGCCTGATGCGCACCGGCGAGGACTACTACGGCATGTGGGGACATTCCTTGCGGCTGTACGGCCTCGAGCCCCACAACGCCTTGGCCCGCAAGCGGCTGATCGTTCTGCACTCCCATGAATCGGCGACCCAGGCCTTTGTGGATGAGTACGGCGGTGCTGGGCTCAGCTGGGGATGCCTGATGCTCGATCCCGCGTCGATCGACGAGGTGATCGCGACGCTGGAGGAGGGCACACTCATCTGGAGCGATCTGGCCGGCGATGAGCAGATCACCTCTTCGCAGTACCTGCCCACCACTGCAGCGAGTACCCTCGATGAGTGAACTGCTTCATCCTCCTGCTGACCCTCGGCGCCTGCATGGGCGAGAACGCCGGCGTGACCCGCGCCAAAGCCGAGGCCGCCGAGCTCGAGGCCGCTGAGGTCGCGCGCATCAAACAAGTGCGCACCAAGCTTGACCCCGTCATCGCCCAGAGCGTGTCCGCGGACCTCGTTTTGCGCGGCTACATCAACGTCGGTGACGCCTGCGCCTTCCTCATCGACCCACAGATGCCCACGGACTGTGCCGACAAGGCGATTCCCGGCAAGTGTTGGGGAGCGCTCTTCGAGCTGCAAAAGGACGGGTGGAAGCTGGTCGGCTCGGGCAACCGGGACCAGATTGTGTTCCCACCACGGTGCCACGTTGGCCTGATTGTCGGCGACGACTTCCGCCACGTCGGCGACCTGACCAAGGTCGGGAGCTAGGCCGTGTGGTGGGCGGCGATGGGCTTGCTGTTGACGCTCAGCCAGGTGGCCCACGCTGATGTCGTACCCATGGACTCCGGCTGCCCCCCTGGCGCGGTGTTCGATTCTGCAGGCCACGGGTCGGGGTGCCGCGCAGCACCGCTGTGCGAGACCACCACGTGCAGCGATCGCGAGCAGGTGTGCCGCACCGTGTCGCTGTGCAGACGGGTCGACGGCGGCACCACCGGAACCGCCTGCGAGACCGCAGCGGACTGCCCGTCGTGGGCCGAGTTCGAGTGCGAGAGCGCCGACCGCTGCACACAGCGGCGTGTGGTCGCGAACTGCGGCTCGGTGCCCGCGGGGGCGGCGACGACGGGCGTACTGATCATGTTGGCGCTTGCTGGGCGAGCGCGGCGGCAGCGCGTGTGATCGCGATGCTGCTGACGGCGGCTCTGGCTGGCACGCCGACCCCTCGCGCGGTGGTTCTGGGCGGTGGTGGCGGAGCCGGGGGCGCCTACGGTGCCGCAGTACAGCTCTTGAACTGGAGCGAAGGGCGAGCTGTTGGACTTGGACTGACGCACTATGCCGAGCGCGGCCGCGCAGACTACTGGCGCCGCACATTCACCAACCGCCAGACCACCACTCTCGAACTGTCCATGGTTCGGCTGGGAGAGGGAGGCATTGGCTGGCGACCGTGGTTTTCGGGGGGCCTGGGGCCCGCCTATGTGGTCGTGAACCAGAGCAAATTGGACTGCATTGGCTGGCACGACTGCGCCACGATTCCCGCCGGCTGGGCGGTGACATGGGCGGCGCACGCCGAGGCGGCTGTGATGCTGCGGCCCCGTCCCTCGAGCGGTGTGCTCGATGAGCTGCCGCGCTTTCCCCGCAACCGCCGACGTGGACGGGCGGGGTTTGTGACCGGTGTGCGCCTGGAAGCAACAGGACGCCCCGGGCTGATGCTCGGGGCGTTTGTGTCGGTCGGCCGCGTCCCTAAAGACTAGGCTGCTGGCGTGATCACGCCGAATACCCCACCGGTCGGGTCGGCGACGACGGCCATGCGACCCACGCCGGGAACCTCCATCAAATCACCGTGCACCTGTCCACCGTGGGTGTTTACAGCACTGATGGTGTCGTCGACGTTCGAGACCTGAATCCAGGTGAGCCACATCGAGGGAGCCTGTTCGTTCATGCCGGTGATGGCGCCACCGACGGTCTCTTCGCCCGACTTGAGGATGTGGTAGGGCCCCATCTCCATGTCCATGATCTCGGTGGTGATGCCAAAGCTGGACTTGAGCCATGCGAGGTCGGCTTCGATGTCCTTGCTGTGCAGCTCGACCCAGTGAATGCCGCCGTCGGCTGCGGGGGCGTTCTGCGCGGTCTCGTCGGCCTCGTGGAACAGAGAGATCGCCGCTCCACTCGGGCTGGTGACGACGCTAAACCGACCTGGTGGAATGTCGGTCGGCGGCACGAGCTGCGTGCCTCCGTTCTCGAGTGCTGCAGCTGTGGCGGCGTTGACGTCTTCGACGCGCAGGTAGTTGTCCCAGTGACTGGGAACGCCCTCCATGGGCGGCTTCATGACGTGGGCGCGATTGACATCGGCGGCGGCAAAGAAGGTGGCGGTGTCCTCGCCCATCTGCTGCTTGCGCACGCTCCAGGGCAGGACCTGGCTGTAGAAGGCTTCGGCTTTGCCCGGGTCGGTGGAGATGATGCCGTGCCAGCAGAATTTGTTGTTGATGTAGGCCATGAGATTCCTCGCTTGATGCGTGTTCGGGCGGCCTCAATCTGGCCGCTCGACACCACGACGGATGGAGGAGTCCGGGATCGACACCGGTCTGAAAAAAAGTTCAAACTCCCAGTCGATTCAGCGCTCATGCCCTAGCGGGTTGAGTCCGAAGTTCGCCTGCATAGCGACAAGGAGGGGCGAGCTTCGTCTCGCCCTCGATCCGCTCGGTCGGGGGAACCGGCGAGACGAAGCTCGCCGCTCCTTGTCATGATTCGACCGCGGACTTCAGACTCACCCCACCTAGGGCAGCGGGCCTTCCATGATCAACAGGGCCGCACGCGGGTCGGCCGTGTCCCAGGAGTAGGTCAGAAAGAGCAGGTCGTCGTTGCCGTCTCCGGTCAGATCACCGGGCCCTGCCCACAGGTGAATGTCGTCGGTCCCGGGCGTGAAGACGTGTGCGGCGTCGCTCAGCACCGGATTGGGCTTGAGCGGGCCAAAGAACACGTAGGTCGTCTTCACTTGGAAGGAGGTTGGGTTGACGATGTCGGTCATTGCGTAGTCTTCAATGCCGTCGCCGTTCATGTCCCCAATGCCCATCATGGTGCGCAGGCTGCCAATTCCGAGCACACTCCGGTCGACCGTGACATCGGCCAAGAAGTTGCTGCCCGCGGCGAGAGGAAGGGGCAGGGCCACGGTCTGACCCGGACCTGGAGTGGTGTCACAGCCACCGGTGCCGGGATCGCTGACGGTGTCGTAGACCGAGTTCACGACCACTTCCTGCAGCCCGTCGTTGTCGACATCAAGCAGCCTTAGATGACCAAAACGAGAGCAGCGCGTGTTGCCGTACACCACGCCATCGGCTCGGTCGGTGCCGATGCCTGTGGTCGACAGATCCAACGGGCCTGTGAACGAGGTGACCCCGCCATGGCTGTCCCCCCAGCCGTCATCGAGCCCGTCCAAATAGACCCCGCCGATGAGCAGGTCGTTGTAGCCATTGCCATCGAGGTCGCTGCGGTCGACCACAAAGGAGTCGCCGTAGACACCGTTGCTGCGCGCGGGATCGCCATGGTAGTGCCCCGACGCCGGAAGCTGCAGGCTGCCCGCACCCAGCGGGCCCGGCACGATCCAGACATCGCCTTCGGTGGCGCCATTGCCGTAGCTGCGAGACGACTGGATGATCAGGTCATCGTTGGCATCGCCGGTCAGGTTGCCGCCCTCGCCAAACCGAGAGATGTACTTGCCCACAGGCGGGACAATCTCGGTCACAAAGCCAGTGCCATCGACCGTTCCCGAGGGCAGGCCCGCATAGACCAGCACCCGCTGAACGCGTCGCCACGACCCGTCGAAGATCTCGTAGCAGTTGTCGCGGGTCGCGATGTCCAACACACCGTCACCGCCCAAGAAGTCGCCAATTGCCAACTGTGAGCCCATGCAGCTGTTTGGCGGGCCCACGATGCGGTCGACGCTCGACACCAGATCGACGTCGCTGGTGAACGGGCCGTAGATCGCGTGGATCTTGGAGTGCTCGCCGCGGGTCGACGCAAAGTAGCTGTTCGAGCCGATGACAATGTCGAGCTCGCCATCGGCGTTCAGATCGCGAACGAGGGTGTCGGAGAATCCATCGCCGACCTCGGCCTCGAAGATCTTGGTCATGAGCAGCTTGTCAAAGGTGATGGGCACAGGAACGCAGACCAGATCTGAGCCGTCGCAGTCCTGGTCGATGGTGTCGCCGCAGGTTTCGGTCGCCGAGGGGAAGCGAATGGGATCGGCGTCGTCGCAGTCGAGTGCGTTGATCGAGCCATCCCCGTCCAGGTCGGCATCCAAGGTCGTCGGATTGCAGTCATTGTCGACGCCGTCGTAGGGCGTCTCGGTCGCACCCGGGTTGATTGCCGGGTTGGTGTCGTCACAGTCTGTGCTCTCGGGGTAGCTGTCCAGGTCAGCATCGGGGTCGAGATCGGTGTCGGTGTCCGTGTCGGTATCGGTGTCCGTGTCCGTGTCCGTGTCCGTGTCGGAATCGGCGTCAGCATCGGAATCAGCGTCGGTGTCTGAATCGGTATCGGTGTCAGTGTCGGTGTCCGACTCGCCGCCCCCTCCGGTGTCGTCATTGGTGTCGGGGACCGGATTGCAGGCCAAGACGCCGAGAATGAGCCAGATTGAGTTTCGCATGATCGCTCCAGCCGTCACGTTAACCGTTGCCCGCCGTTAGCTGCGTCCCGATGTTGTTCCTCCAAGCCAGCCAGAGCGCCCGATGAACGAGCCATTTGGTCGTCGCGATACCTTGATTCGCCGCATTCAGTACGGCAACTACGCCGCGAACACCTTCGCCGTCATCATCATCGTGGCTCTGGTCGCGGCCCTGGACAGCGACACGCCAGATGTGTGGGTGATCGGCGGGATTTTCTCGACCGCCGCCTTGGTCTCCACGGTTCGCTACGTCACCGCCATGCGCATCGAGCTGTACCAGATGGGCCGACCCGGACCTGGGCTGGTGGTCGACAACGACGACAACGACGACGAGTGGAACTAGTCGTCCAGCAGGGCTCGAATCCGCCGCAGCAGCTCACTGGAACCGTAGGGCTTTGCCAGCAGCTCGACGCCGGGTTTTAGGGCCAGTTTGTTGCGGTCGTGAGCCGCGTAGCCAGTGACAAAGAGCACCGAGCACGCAGGCCACTTGTCCAGCAGCACATCGCGTACTTGGTTGCCGGTGGCGTAGGGCATGACGACGTCCAACAGCGCGAGCTGGTAGGGCTCGGACTCGGCGTTGATCATGTCGATCGCCTGCTGGCCGTCGACCGCGATGTGCACGTCGTAGCCGGCGTGCTGCAGCATGTGGACCGCCAAGTCGCGCACGCCCTCGTTGTCATCGGCGACCAGAATGCGCTCCTGGCCTCCTCGGGGCGGCTTTTTGATCTCGGCCGGCGTGACATCGGGCTCTTGTTCGACGACCGGCAGAAAGACGCGAATGGTCGTACCCAGGTCTTTCTCGCTATAGACATGCAGAAAGCCATCGTGCTGCTCGACGATGCCAAACACGACGGACAGGCCCAGGCCGGTGCCTTCTCCCTCGGACTTGGTCGTAAAGAAGGGCTCGAAGATTCGAGCCTGCACCGACTCGGGAATCCCCTCGCCACTGTCCGAGACCGACAGCACCGAGAACAGACCCGGCTTGGCCCAGGGCTCGGCCGCCGCCGCCTCCCCATCGAGCTCGACCTGGCTGGTCTCGATCAACAAGCGACCGCCCTCGGGCATGGCATCGCGCGCATTGACCACCAGGTTCATCACCACCTGCCCCAACAGGCTTCCGTCCGCAAAGACGGTGCCGGGCTCTGAGGTGACAATGCGTTCGAGCGCCACCGAGGCGGGCACCAGGCGAACCAGCATCTGGTGCATGTCGTCGACCACGGCATTGAGGTCGACCAACATCTTCTGGGCCACGTTCTGGCGCGAAAAGGTCAGCAGCTGCTGCGTCAACACGCCGGCCTTCTCGGCGGCATTCAGCAGCTGGTTGAGATGCTTTGAACGAGCCTCGCTGTCCTTGGCCAGCTCGGCCAGCTCGGCGTTGCCCATGATGATGACCAGCAGGTTGTTGAAGTCGTGAGCCACGCCGCCTGCCAGCGTGCCGATGCTCTCGAGTCGCTGCACCCGCTGCAGCTGCTGAACTGCGGTCAGACGGAGTGCTTCGGCTTCTCGGCGCGCTTCAATCTCGGCGCGCAGCTCCGCCTCGACCCGGGTTCGCACGTCCACCTCATCTTGCAGCGCCCGGTACTGACGCTGCAGGTTGGTGTGCACGTGGTCGATCTCACCCGAGGCCTTCCACATGCGGTACGGCCATGTCACAAACCGGCGCACCGCCGGAAACACGCCCGGCTCAGGAGGCAGAAATACCCGGCAGCGAATTCCGTCGGGCAGCCCGGTGGTCTGCACCTCTGCGTGCGGGCGCCCGAAGACCGCCGGCATGGCCTTGAGCTGTCCAATCACGACCCACTCGAACACCGGGGCGCGGCGGTAGCCTGGTCGAACCCGTACCTCAACGATCAGTTCTCCGTCGCCCACATCAACCACCGACGACTGCAGCGATGGGTAGTTCTCGGAAAAGACGCTGTTCGTGCTGCCAAGGCCCCAGTGGTAGGCGCCCGGAACCGACATGAACAGTGGGATGACATTCTGCAGAAAGCGCAGGATGCCTGCATCCATGGTCTCTTTGCCCACGGACTCCGCAACGTCCTGATTGCACCGCTCTTCGATCAGTTGAAGCAGGCGGCACAGCTCCTCCCAGGACACATACTGGGACTCGTCCATGATGCGGCCGATGGGCAGATTGGCCTGGGCGCAGAACGCCTGGACGTCGAAACCACGCTCGGCAAAGAGCCGCAAGCAAGGCGTGACGTAGCTGCAAGCCAGCTCGCGATCGTGTCCCTTGTCCCGAACCAAAGCGACGTCATTGACAGGTTGCATGCTCACTGTGCGAGAGTACCCGAGTGCTCTACTTGCTCGCACATCTGCTGATCGCCAGCGCGTCCGCGACCGAGACGGTCGCCGTCAGCTACTTCGACACAAACACCGTCGAAGCCAAGCTGAAGCCTCTGGGCCGCGGCATCGCCGACATGCTGACCACTGACCTGTCGCAGTCCAAGGACATCACGGTGGTGGAGCGCCAGCGCCTGAATGACATCCTGAGTGAGCTGCAGCTGCAGCGCACCGATGTGATCGATCCCAAGACCGCGGCACAAATGGGCAAGGCACTCGGAGCCGACGCGGTGTTGGTCGGAGCCCTGACAGTGCTGGACGATCGCATGCGCATCGACGCCCGCATGGTCGATGTACAGACGGGTGCGGTCCGCTTTGCGGTCGACGAGGAGGGGCCCACCGACAAGTTCTTTCGGCTGGAGGGACGGCTGGCGGCGAGCATCCTGGACAACCTGCAGGCCGAGATCAGCGACAAGCAATCTGCCAGCTTGGCCAACCCTGATGCCAGCTCGATCGATGCAGCGGTCAGCTACTCACAGGCGATCGATGCCTACGATGCCGGCGACCATGACACCGCCAACGAAGCGGCTCGTCGCGCGACCAAAGAGGACTCAAAGCTCAGGCTGGCCCGGGCCCTGGCCATCAACACGATGCCCTCAAACATGCTCGGCGCCAGCATTGGCTTTGACAGCACTCCTCGACCCAAAGAGCGCCCCATGGGCGGAGCGGCGACGGTTCATTATTGGCCGACCCGCCGCGTTGGGGTCTATGGCCAGATCGCAACGCCTTGGATCAGCGACTACAGCGATGACAGCTGGGTCCTTCTGCCCATCGCCACCGGCGCTCGGCTGCGCCTGTTCGAGAACATGGGCTCACAGATGACCGTGGTCGGCCTGAATGCAGGCGTCGTCGCCGACCCCGTGCTCTACTCACACGCAGACGGCACCCGCTCGTTGATCTGGACCCCCGGAGTACAGCTCGGCGGCGACTTCGAGTTGTTCGGCGTCAACAGTGGCAGCGCCGGCTTCTTTGTGCGCTACCGGGTCGACATTCAGCCGCACAACTGGCATCCGAACAATGACGGTCCATTCGCGACACCGCCAGTCGGTATCGGCGCGTCATTCGGCTACATCTTCTATTTCCTGAGCAAGCAGCGAGACTAGGCCTGAAAGGTCGACAGCCACTGCTCGACCTCGGCCGCGTCTTGCCGGTCAATCGCCACGCGCTCGGCAGGTCCAATCTTGTTGTAGTCGGTGTCCAACGCCCGCGGTCGCAACGCCTGACTGCGCAGGATGTTCCACTCGCGCTCGGGCTCGGCCAGCCAGTCCGCAAGGTCGCGGTCTCCCTGTTGCCACAGACGCACAAAGGCCAGCATCATCTCGGTCTCGCCATGGACGAGCCAGCCGGGAAACTCCATGGCATCCAGCAACGCCAGGTGCTTCGCTGCATGCTCTGCGCCGCCCACCACCGCCACCGCCCGCTCGAGCACCGCTCGAGACCTGCGAATTCGCTTGGGCACCAGGGTGTCGGCGTTCGGACTCATGCCGAATAGCAGAGTGCGAAACCCCACATCGGCGCCATCGACCAAGCCGCAGCTGCGGTCGATATCCACAAACTGATTCACGGACATCTCGGACCGATTCCAGCGCAGCGGGCTGCTGTTGCTGAACTGCGCCGGCGCTGTATCGGGGGCTGTCTGGCAGTACAGGGTGTGGTCGAACTTGGCCTGGGCCGGCAGGCTGCCATCGTGAATGTGCACAGTGGGAAAGAACAGCTCATCGGACAATCGAGAGGGAAAGGTGAACGCCATCGGATGGATGGTTCGCTCGTTCGATGCGGGGGCCCGAAAGTAGCTCAACAGGCCACCAGAGGGTTCTGGCATGCGCAGCTTGAACACCGCAAACCCGTAGTCGGCGTAGCCCGGAAGGCCATCCCAGACGCCATCGGGCAGGCGGAAGCGCTCATCGAGACGACTGAAGTCAGCGATCGTCGGCACGTAGCTGGCCTCGAAGTCCCCGACCTTGTGCACCTCGAGCGTGCCTGCCGAGTACGCGCTCTGGGCCAGTCCGCGGCTCTTGGGCTGAGCCGTCAGCATCGGAAAGCCCGATGCCAGGTCCTTGAAGAAGTCGGGGTAGCCCTGCAGGCTGATGAACTCCACCGCATCGTCGCCACTTCCCGGCACCACCGGCAGAGGCAGCACCATGGCTAGATCTTCGTCGGTCTCGAGCTTCATCGAGTAAACGAGCGTCTGGCGCCCACCGCCGGCATCACGGGCAAAGATCGACGTCTTGGAGACATGCTTCACCGGACGCGAAAAGCAGCACATCAGTCACCTCCTAGCGGCAGGGTCATCACGAAGCGGGCGCCGTTTCCGGGCTCACTTTCGACGCGGATCTGTCCCCCGTGGGCGGTCACAATCTGCTTCGAGATGGGCAGGCCCAGTCCAGTGCCGGTGGGACCGGTGGTCTGGGTGCCCTTGAGCTGGCGGAACTTCTCGAAGACCGACGTGAGCTGGGCGGCCTCGATGCCTCGTCCGTCGTCCACCACTGCGAACTCGACGCCGTCCTCAACGGTCCGAACCGAGACCTCGACGCGCTGGTGAGCATACTTGGCGGCATTGGAGATGAGGTTGATCAGCACCTGTTGCAGCCGGTTGAAGTCCCCAACCAGTGCTGGCAGACCCACCTCGACATCGACCGAGATGCTCTTGGTCTTGTCTGCGAACAATGCCGCAGTGGCAGCCAGGGTGCGCTCGACGAGCGCGTCGGGTGCCACCGGGTCCCGGGCCCACTCCATGGCCCCGGCTTCCATCTTGGAGATGTCGAGCACGTCGTTGATCATCGCGGTCAACCGGTCGCCCTCAACCAGCACCACCCTCAGGTTGTTTCGGATGGTCTTGACGGCCTTGGCGACCTTGGCCTCATCGGTGGCCGTGTTCGGAAATACGCGGCTCTCGAGCTTGTTCTGGGTCAGCTTGGTGAAGCCGAGAATCGAAGTCAGGGGCGTGCGCAGCTCATGGGAAACCGACGCGATGAAGTCCGTCTTCATGCGGTCGATCTCAAGCTCCATGGTCACGTCTCGAATGAGGAGCACGGCACCGGTGGCCCCGAGCTCTTCATCGTCGATGATGGGCGATGCGACCGCGCTGCCCATGCGGTTGTCGGGCAGCTTGAAGTGGATCTGCTCGGTCTTTCGCGACAGCACGACCCGCTTGGACAGCGCCATCAGGTCAGAGTGCACACCCACCGCCACCGCGCCGCTGGCATGGGGGCCGCCATCGAGGCCCAGCAGCCGTGCAAAGGCGCGATTGGTGCGAGCGAGCTTGCCATCGGCACCAAACAGCGCGATGCCGTCTTCCATGTGGTTGAGGATGGACTGTGACCGGTCTGCCGAGGCCTGCAGGCGCTCGGTGAACTCCCGTCGGCTGGCCTCAAAGAGCCACGCAAAGCCCGTGACAAAGGCCAGTTCGGCGACGGCCGCTTGGGCCGAGAACCAGCGCTCTCCCTCTGCAGATGGGGGCTCGCGAAAGGGGTAGCCCATGAGATCGGCGTAGTAGAACACCTCGATGGACAGCGCCATGAGGACGGCCAGGCCGATGCCAAACCGAGCGTTGACGATGAAGGTGGCGACCAGCGGCACGACGGCCAACGCGCGCAGGGTCGATGCTTCGAAGCCTCCCGAGAAATAGGCGCCAAACCACAGCGTCAGCGCGACCGAGCCGACAGCCACACCCGTGGCCGCAATCAGCGATTCGGTGAAGCGGAATACGAACGGGGCAGCCAGCATGCCCACTCCGCCCAGCAGCAACACCAGGTTGTTCACACTCATGCCTTCGATCAGAAGAGTCGGAGGGATGAACAGCATCGCGACCAAGGCGAGTGCGAACGAGCCAAAGACCAGCATGCGGCTGCGGGCCAACAGGTCCCGACTCGCGCCCTCGAGCACGCTCGCGGGCACAAAGTGGTCCAACCAGGGCTGTATTCGCCGGTACATGCGCGCAGAGTACTCGATGCCGGCCACCTACAACCCGACTACAACCAGTGCCATGACCGAACCTGACTCTCTATTTGAAAAGCTCGGCGGTGAATCCGGCGTTCGCAAGCTCGTCGATCACTTCTATGATCAGATGGACGCGCTCGATGAGGCCCGTGAGGTCCGAGACCTGCACCCGGCCGACTTGACCGACAGCCGGCAGAAGTTCTTCGAGTTCCTGTGCGGCTGGACCGGTGGTCCACAGCTGTATGTAGCCAAGCACGGACATCCTCGGCTGCGGGCCCGCCACATGCCCTTTGCCATCGGCGATCGCGAGGCCGCCCAGTGGATGCGCTGCATGGTGCTCGCCCTCGATGAGACCGTCGACGACCAGGCGACCCGCACCTTTCTGGCCGACAGCTTCCTGCGCGTTGCCGCTCACATGCGCAATCAGTGAACCTCAGGCGCACCGGACCTGACGCCGCCTCCCATGTGATCGTGCTGGCACCCGGCGACAGCGGTCGGGCCACAGATACGGCTCCCACTTTGATCGCCGACGGTCTAGCGGCAGCCGGCTTCTCGGTGCGGCGCTTCGATTTCCCGCCGTGTGACACCGAAGACAGCGCCCAGAGAGATGCGCTGCTCGCGAAGCACATCCGTCGGGCAGCCCAGCACCTCGTTGTGGGGCAGCACCTGGTGCTCGCCGGCATGTCGCGGGGGGCCCGGGTCTCGGCTTCGCTCGTCTCAGAACTCGACGCCGTGGCGCTGCTGGCCTTTGCCTACCCCTTTCATTCCCGCCACGAGCCCAACCCCGGCAGCCGTCCGGCTGACCTAGCAGCCGTGAATGTTCCCGTCTTTCTGTGCCAGGGCACCCGCGATTCCCATGGCAACCAGCAGCAGATCACCGGCTATGGCCTGCCGCCGCACATCCACGTGCACTGGCTCAACGACGCGAACCACGCTCTGCATCCGCGGGAACGGTCTGGTCACACTCAAGCCCAGCAGCTGACAGAGGCCACCGCCATCGCCGCACAGTTCATTCGCGAACTCTGAGCTCGCATTCAAGGGTGCGCTGACTCATCGCCGGCACCGTCCAGGGCTGGCTCACCGCCGCGGCCTCGACACACACAAAGTCAGCTTCCCCGCCCACGGGCACGTCCCCAGGTCGGTCCGTGTTCGGATTCCAGCACACCACATCGGGCGCATCGGTGCGGTGGATCTCGACCTGACGCCCGCCGTCATCGAGCACAGCGAGCGCGTCGCTGGCGATGACGCGGTCAATCTTGGCGCCGAAGCGAACCGGTCCATCCAGCACCACCGATTGCCCCGTCAGCTTGTCGAAGGCAGGAGCAGCACCCAGGCCCACAACCCGTGCTGTGGCCGATTTGGCGCGAAAGTAGCTGTGCAAGGCGCCGGTGCAGTCCACCTGTTGCTCGCTCAGATTCTGATGGGTCAGCAGCAAGGACAGTGTCCGGCCGAGTCGCACCGTCAGCGTCAGGCGAAACTCCGGAAACTGTGGACCCTTGTGGTGAATGGTCAGGATGGCTTCGGTGTCGGTCGCGCTCTGAACATCCCACTCTGCCGCACGCACCAGCCCGTGGGAGGGACCGCCCGGGTGTGCGGGATCGGACGCGAACCAGGGCCAGCAGACAGGGATTCCTCCGCGAATGGCTTTGCCCACGCGAAAGTGAGCGGTCGGCGAGACCCAGAGCACGTCGGTCTGGCCTGTGGGAATCCACGAGAGCACCGTGGCCCCCAGAGTGTGGAGGGTGGCGGTGCCGTGGGGGCTGTGGAGCCGAAGCTCGGGCATGGCTATTCGCTGACGGGCACGCCAACCATGCGCACAAGCGTGGTTGGAGTGGCGGCCCAGACCGTGGAGGGCGAGGTGCTGGGATCGACCAGAAGCTGCTGCACGTCGGTGGGAACGAGCCCGGTGTCGATGGCGGTGGCGACGTCGTCGCTGTCGAGCACGGTCAGGCCATCTGCGGTGCCGACAAACACATTGCCCTCGACTGTGGCTCCGATGGATTGGGCGGTCGCGGGCTCGGTCAGCAGGGTGACGACGCTGGCGCCGACCTCGGTGGCGACCTCGACCTTGGCGACGCCAAACAGGCTGCTGGTGACCCACACGGTGTCATCGGCATCGACGGTCAGATCGGTCACGCTGATGAGCTCGCCCTCTTCGACGGGCCAGGTGGGCACGATCTCGACCAGGTCGTTGAAGATGTTGTTGTCGCCGTCGTAGTCCCAGCGCGACAGCTGGTGCTGATCGCCATTCCACGCGTGTGCGTCGGTGGTGAAGCCCAGGCCATAGGTCGGCAGGTGCGGATGCGTGGGGTGGCCATGCTCGATGAGCCGGGACTCGGCGCGCTCGAACAGGCACATGCCTTCGTTGGTGCCCATCCACACGTCGCCCGCGGCCGGTCCGTAGGGTTGGATCTCGATGCGGTACAGCGCAAAAATCTCGCCGGTGCGGTCCCAGTGGGCCACCTCGCCCGCGGTCAGCACGCCGTCCACCAGGGTAAAGCGCTGTCCCTCGATGCCCTCGATCTGATCGAAGCCCAGCCACAGCACGCCAAACGTATCCTCGGCCACCGACAGCACCCGGTCGTCGGGCAGGCCATCGGCACTCGTATAGATCGTCGCTCCCAATTCGGGGTCAAACGCGATCAAGCCCGCATCGGTGGCGGCCAGCAGCGTGCCGTCCGCACGCAGCTTGAGGTCGTTGTAGGTCGTCGTCGCGGGCAGGCCGTCGTCGTCGCCGTAGCGATCGAGTCCCGCGGGTGCGGGAGCCTGCACGATCACGGACACACCGGCCACAGCGGTGTCGCTGCCCTGGGTGGCCTGAAAAGTCAGCATCTGTTCGCCGGCGGTTGCGGTCGACCACGTGCCTGCAAGCTCGGAGCCCAGTTCACCATCGAGGCTGCTGTTCCAGGCCACGGTGCCTTCGAAGGGAAGCCCGTCAGACCAGCTCACGGAACCGGCAAAGGACAGGTCGTCCCCCACCGCCACGACCGCACCGGCAAGCGGCTGGTCAATGGTCGCGGTCAAGATGGGCAGCGGTTCGGGCCCATCGGGACCGTTGCACGCACACACAAGCAAGCAGAGAGGGACAAGTCGCATGGAGCGCCTCGTATCGCGCGGTATGGGTCAGTCCCAATCGGGGCTGCCCCAGCACTCCACATTGCCGTCCGCATCGATGCCACAGGCGGCCTGCACGCCCGCATCTAGGGTCTTGAGCCGCGTGCTCTCGCCCGGACCCGACGCGGTGAAATATTGGTCTCCTCCCCAGCAGAAGACCGCATCGGTGTCATCGATGGCACAGAAGTGGTCGAGCCCCGCATCGAGCACCACAAAGTTGTTGCCCTCGGGCACCTGTTGGTCGCCGTACAAGTCGTCTCCCCAGCACACGATGCTCTTGTCTGTGGTCAGCGCACACGCCTGGAAAGCGCCCATAGCGATGGTCGTGTAGCTGCCCGCAGGGGGGGCATCCAGCGCCTTTCTGTCCTCGCCCCAGCAGCGCGCGCTGCCGTCTGACTTGAGGGCACAGGTGGTCAAATCTCCCGCGTGGACCGAGGCAAATTCCCCCAGCATCGGGGTGGCCCGACCCTGTGCGTCGTCTCCCCAGCAGACCACCGTGTCGTCGCTCTGAATCGCGCAGGCGTAGTTCTCGCCCACCGACAGTCCAGACAGCACCACAGATGGGGGCGGGTTGTCGACGCCCTCGCCGACGCCCCAACACTCCGCCATTCCCACGTCGTCGAGCCCACAGAAGTGGTACAGGCCCGCGCCGAGCTCGACCATGCCCTGCGGATAGGGCTCGATCGACGAGGCCATGCTCCCGTGAATGCAGTTGACCTCGCCGTTTTCGTGGGCGGTGCACATGTTTCCAAGGGCGGACGCCACATCGATCGCCGGCGAGGCGGACACGGGCACCCAGTCGTCGGTGTCGTTCGGATTGCTGGTGTCGTCGGGGTCCCGCCCATCGCGAACGCTCGACGGGGGCGTGGCCAAGAACAAGCAGCCTGTGAGCCAAAGCAGGGTCACTTGAACTGCCCCTGAATCTGCATGACGGCAAGGGTTCCGCCGCCTGCCAGGCCGATCCATCCGAGCGCATTTGCCGACTGCAGACCCGTCCACTGGCTCTTGCTGATGTCTGGGTCGCTCCGGTGGATGCCCCAGGTGCCGACGATGACCAGCAGCCCTGCGGACGCGACGTAGGCCCCAATCGGCACCTCGATGGGCTGCAGATAGACCTCGGACATGCCGAGCTGCCGCCAGACCTGGGGGTCGGTCACATCGGAGTCCTCGGCGCGAACCGGCTCCCACTGCACGATGGGAGCCTCGGGCTGCAGCTCAATCAGCAGGTCCTGTGCGACCTGACGTTCCACGTGGAAAAAGCGGCGCACCTGGCCATCGGCGGACACAGCACTGTCCACCTCGCCGGTCTCGACGTTGACCACGCGCGCGTCGATGCGCAGGTTGTCGCCCAACACGGTCACATCGCCCACAACCACCTCGGTGGCACCGAGCCCCTTGCCCAGGCGCTGGACGGTCGCGGGATCGACAAAGTCCGATTCGGACAGCTCGAGCTCGCGCAGCACCGCGTCCAGCTGCTTGCGCTCGACCACCCGCACCGAGTCGCTGCCCTGAAGATCGGTCACCAACATGGCGGCCACCCCGTCTCCGAGGTGGTTCAGGCCATCGTCATCGACGTGCACCTCGAAGGGCAGCACTGCCAGCATGTGCTCCGCTGCCAATGAGATCGAGCACAGGAGTGAGAACAGGAGCACTGGTAGACCTCCTATCGGCCAGATCGCGCGGCCGCGCGATCAGACAATAGG
>CAYYHT010000060.1:0-17444 GCA_964471355.1 uncultured Enterobacteriaceae bacterium | reverse complement strand
CCATTGGCACGTGGGAAGTCCAAAAATACGCAGACCTGCTGGGTAAAATGCAGGCAGTCATCGAGCCAAATGGATCGACTTTACTGGATAATAGCCTGGTGATGCTCAGTTCAGAGATCGCAGACGGCAACTCGCACGCCCACGTGGGCCTGCCGGTCCTGCTTGGAGGGCGAGGCTGCGGTACCCATGACTCCGGACGTCATATCGTTCACAGCGACGAACCCATCGCCAAGCTCTACCTGTCCATGCTGCAGGGAATCGGCCTGCCCGACGCATTGTTCGGCAGTGACGGGGATGCCCCGCTCGGAACGCTGCTGTGAGTTTGCTGTGGGTTGTGCTGTTGGGCGGGTGTGGCCCAAGCTTCGAGCAAGACGTCGAGCCCATTCTGTACGCCCGATGCGTCGGCTGTCACCAAGGCGAGGGCGCCGAGGCGGGTCTTGACCTGGGCGCCGGACCCTACGCTGCATTGATGGATGCAGAGTCCACGCAGTCCGACATGATGCTGATCGAGCCCGGCAGTTCGCTATACAGCTATGCCTTTCACAAAGTGAACGGCACTCAGGGTATTGCGGGCGGCGCCGGCACGACCATGCCACTTGGCAATCCGTTGTCCGATGAAGAGCTGACCGCCATTGCAGATTGGATCGACGCGGGAGCGCGTCCATGACGGCCACATCGGCTCATCTCGCCCTGGCCGAGGCCTGGCTAGCGGGTGAACAGACGGCCGATCGGGCGGCAGCGCTGTTGGCTCCGCACCGGCACGAAGGCTTCATGGTCTGCACCGATACCGCCGGCTACAGCCGCATGGGTCGCCTGTTGGACCCAGCACAGATGCTGCAGGCCGTCGCAGGTCCCAAGGGCACCCTGCATGGTCTGGGCACGGGACTGGGTGGTCGTGCCGTCGGCGAGTGGGTCTCGGACAACACCGAGATGCTCTACCCGAGCTCGGTGTCCCCCGATGAGCTGCTTCGAGCCATGTTGTCGGCCCATGTGCACGACGCGGGCTTCGGCATCGCCTTGCATCGGGGCGTGGTCTATGACGTGGGCGACTGCACCTATGGCCCAGATGCCGACACGGTCTACAACCTGGCCGAGCTGCATTGTTCGGGTGGCCAGACCGTTGTCACCGAGGCGTTCTACGAGGCGCTACAAGACCCGGGCAGCTTCCACTTCACGCCCCACGCAGGCGGCCTTCAGGTCGGTGGGGGTGAGCCCTACGATGGGCCACGTGGCTCAGATCGCTGGCCCGACCCATTTCCACCGGGGCTGATGACCGCCGAGTCGGGGGAGCGATGGCGCTGCCAGCGCGTGGTGGGATTGATCAAGCGCTCGGACAAGACGGCACCTGTGGGCTTGGTCGGCACGATGAACCAGATCGCCGGCGATGCGATGCTCGAGCGCGCAACCCTGCAGGTCATCGGAGCCGAACATTCCTGCGTGCGTGGCGCCATCTCGCTCTTCGCGCTGGAATCGGCCGCCGCAGCTCTTGAGGCACTGCAAGCCATCCGCACTCAGAGTGGGGGCCTCGAGCTGTGTGGTGCGCTTGCCCAGGGAGAGATCTTGGAGTTCGAGGGACCCGAGTACGCCGGCGACGCGGTGAACACGGCCTCAAAGCTGGCCGAGGACGTGGGCTCTCCTGGCGAGAGCTACGTGACCCTCGAGGTGGCGAAGACGCTGGGGCTAGCGGGCCTCGAGGCGCGCTTGTTCCGCGTCTCAGGCGTTGTGGTCGAGGCTCGGCTGCTGTAGGTCCGGCCCTTCGTCGTCGCCAAGCTCCTTGTTGAGCGCCTGGGCGGCGGTTCGGCCGACCAAGACCGCGACCAATAGCGTTGCTGCGAACCCGAGTGCGAACAGGGCTGTGCCGCCGGTCCCCAGCTCACTGGTACCCGAGAACACTTGCTCCAGCGCGCGCAACGTGGACCCCACATAGACGAAGAGCAATATGGCCGGAGCCATGCCGACCACACTGCCAAGTACGTAGTCGCGCAGGCGCAGCTTGGTCAGGCCGAGGCCGTAGTTGATCAAGTTGAACGGGAACAACGGGGACATGCGAATCAGCGTCACCACACGCAGGCCATCCGTCGCCATGGCCTTGTCCAGTGCCTTGAAGCGTGGTCTATTTGTTATTTAGTTTTTGACCCGCTCGCGCATCAGCGTGCGGCCCATGACAAATGCCCCGGCCGCACCTAAGTTGGCCCCGGCCGTCACGACGAAAAATCCCAGCACAGGCCCATAAAGGAAGCCTGCCGCCAGGGTGAGGGGAGTGCCCGGAGCCATCGCAACGGTCGCCGTCGCGTACAACAGCGCGAACATCAGCGCACCCGCAGGTCCGGCGGCTTCGATGCGTTCGACGGCCAGAACCAGCCAATCGACAACCGGCAGCACCCGTGAGGCGCCAAACAGGAGTGCGAAGGCGGTCACGGCGATGAGTGGCTTGAGCTTGTTTCGGTCCATCAACTACCCATACGTCGGTTGGTGCGGTTGGTTACCGCCGATGCTACCCTTCGTCCTTCTGGAGGAATCCCTATGCGCATTTCATTCTCGCTCGTTCTGCTCGCAGCCCTTGTCGGCTGCCCGCCTGCTGATCCGGACACGGACACCGAAACGGACACCGATACCGATACGGACACCGATACCGATACGGACACCGACACCGATACGGACTCCGATACCGATACCGACACGGACACGGACACGGACACGGACACGGACACGGACACCGACACCGACACCGACAACACGATCAACGAAATCCAGGATGGCACGATCGCAGTGGCAGCGACGGCCACCGTCGACGGCGTCGTCGTCACGGGCACGGCCCAGTACGGCTTCTACATTCAAGAGCCCGGCGGCGGCGCGAACAGTGGCGTCTGGGTCTACGCGGCTTCGGGCTGGGAGACCACCCACGCCGACGTCGTTCGCGGTGCAGAGGTCAGCGTCACGGGCCCCGTTGAAGAGTATGACGATGGCTCCACTGGCGGCACGTTGACCGAGATTGACCTGGCATCAGGCGGTTCGGTGAATGTCACGACCGCTTCGGTGACCGAGCCCACCGCGATGGTGGTGACGACGGCGACGCTTGCCGATGCGGCCACAGCAGAGGCTTACGAGGGCGTGCTGGTCACCATCGAGACCCTGACTGTGGGCGAAGGCCCAGGCGTGCTGGTCAATGACGGCGTCGGCATCGGCGACCAGATGCACACCATCGATTGCGTGGGTGCTGGCGATACCTTCACCAGCATCACGGGTGTCTTGGACTTCGGAGACGACAAGTACTGGGTCCAGCCGCGCGATGCTGCTGACCTGGCAGGCTTCGTGGACGTGCCCAGCGACATCGACGGGCTCACCCCTGGCGACTTGATGATCACCGAGATCATGTACAACCCCAAAGAGTGCAGCGACTCGGCATGTGAGTGGATTGAGATCCAGAACATGACGGCCAACGCGCTCAACCTGGCCGGCTTGGTCCTCGAAGATGACTCGGGCAACAAGAGCATTCTCGGCCCGACCCCGATCGCTGCCAATGGCTACGTCGCGGTCGCGGTCAAGACGCCGACTGACTGGACGCATCCTGGCTTTACACCCGGCGGCCACTACGGTTCTGGTTCGCTGACCCAGGGTGGCGAGACGCTGATGCTGATGACCTACCCCTGTGGTGGCGGTACCCCCGTCACGGTCGACACCGCCATCTACGCTGGCGGCGGAACCGAGGGCTACACCAGCCAGCTCACCATGGGTGCGACGGCCAACGAAGCAGCCGGCGACTGGTGCGAGGCCACCGCACAGATTGGCTCGACCCAGGACTACGGCACTCCGGGTGCTGCCAACGCGTCGTGCCCGTCGCGCTAGCACCTGACGTCGACGTCTTGGTCCGCGGGTGGCTGCACGGCAACGCCGTGCTGCTTCGCGGCGAGCGGCCCGCCATCATCGACACCGGCTATCACACCGGTGCCGAGGTGCTGTTTCAGCGCATCGAGTGCTTTGTGGGTCCCGTTGAGCAGCTGCACTGCATCGCGCTGACTCACGTGCACAGTGACCACTGCGGTGTCGTGGCGGCGCTGCAGGAAGCCAGCGACGTGACGGTGTTCGCCCATGCCGACGCCGCTGCTCGGGTCGAGGAGTGGACCGATGCCGGCCTGTGGCTCGGGTCGAGCGGCCAGGAGCTGCCGCGCTTCACCGTGGACCACAGCTTGGTCGAGGGCGATGAGATGCAGCTCGGCGACCGCACCTTTCGCGTCATCTGGACTCCGGGACACGCGGAGGGCGGCATCGCCTTCTTCGATGAGCACGACGGCCTGCTGATCACCGGCGACGGCCTGTGGGAGAACGGGTTCGGGCTGCTCAATCCGTGGATTGAGGGGCCGCAGGTCTACGAGCTGGCCGAGCTGGCATTGTCGAACATCGCCGCGACGAAGGCCCGCCTGGTAATTCCCGGGCACCTCGAACCATTCACTGACCTCGATGCAGCAGTGGGGAGGGCGCGCAGCCGACTAGCTCATCTTGCAAAGCATCCGGGAAGCATGCGTCGGGCCATGCTCAAGAGTGGCGCCGCCTTCTATGCGCTGGCTCATCCCGAAGTGGGCGCACAGCAGATCTACCGACAGGTCCTTGAGCAGTGTCGGGTCCACCATCGACTGGATGGCGACGACAGTTCAGGCACGGATGAGGATCTTGCCCAGGGAATCGTCGGCTGGTTGGCAGCTCAGGCCGGCTGATCTAGCGCCAGTCCCGGATGGCGATGTTTTCCGTAACTCTGGAACTGGGTGAGCGGAATCGCGTGGAGGTGGACATGGAGCGGGTCTGGAGGTTGAGAGGTGAGGGGTGGAGCTGGCGGCGGATTGCGAAGGAGGTAGGAGTGGCCATGAAGACGCTCCTGCACAGGCGGCGTTCAGTGTGAAGTCATGCGCCTCTCCGAACACATACACTGTGCTTGAGGTCCGGTTGTACTTTGCTCTGCTCTTTCTGATGGCTCTTGTGGGGTGCTCGCGCTCCACAACCGAGGTCTGCGCCGTCGATAGCCTGGTGGAACCCCAGAGTAGAGAGGTCTGTGGCGACGGGCTAGACAACGACCGCAACGGCTTGATGGACTGCGCTGACGACAGATGCGAAGACGCTGATGGCTGCGACGGTGAATGGGGGCAAGGCTGCATTGACGGGCTCGATGGGGACCAAGACGGGCTCGCCGACTGTGCCGACTCCGACTGCGCCGCCCATCACCTGTGCGCGGAACTCATCGAGTGGAGCTGCAGCAACGGGCTTGACGGCGATGAGGATGGCCTGACCGACTGCGATGACTCGGACTGCGCCACCCTGTGGGAGTGCGACGGCGTTGAAGACCGGTGTGACGATGAGCTGGACGAAGACCGCGATGGGCTGATTGACTGCGACGACCCAGATTGCGCTGCTATCTGCACCAGGAACGAGGAGGACTGCAGCGACGGGCTTGCCCATGACTCTGGTTTCCGTAACGCTGGAGCTTGGCGAGCGGACTCGCGTGGACGTGGACATGGAGCGAGTCTGGCGACTTCGAGAGCAGGGGTGGAGCTGGCGACGGATTGCGGCGGAGGTCGGGGTGGCGGTGAAGACGCTGTTGGCGAGGCGACGAGCATCGACTTGAGTGGCGTGAACACGGTCATCGCGGTGGTGTCACTCGTACCAAGCGCACACTGAACGCACACATCCGCACTCGGCTGACTCCAGCTCGGGTGGGAGCCGTTGGTCCACCCGCGGGCACGCCTCAAACCGCCATGGCTCGGTCAGGCAACTGACTCCGCACGCAACTGCACATTCAACGTCCGTACTGCACTCTCCCGGCTCCTCCGGGAGCTCGTAAAGCGTGTCACCGAGCGTGCTTCCAGGCGGCGCCGCCCGGTCACGTGGCGCGCACGCTGCAGCTACAGCGATGACGGTGGTCATTACGATGCGGGCGGGTCGCATGACGAGAGAGTAGCTGCAGCAGAAGGTGATCAGTGTGACGAAGGAGACGCCGCGACAGCGGCGGGGTACATTGTCCCCATGACGATCATCGAGTGGAATGGCGAAGACCTCCCCGAGCAACTTCGGAGGCTGCCGGCGGGCAAGTATGTCCTGCAGCCCACGGGCGAGCCGCCGGAACTGACTCCGGAACAGGAGGAGGGACTGCGTCAAGCGATGAGGTCCGTGCGTGAGGGCCGGACCATCTCGGCCGAGGAATCCCGGCGGCGACTCGAGGCTCGGCTCAAGCAGTGAGGGTCGTCCTCTCGGACGAGGCGCACCAAGACCTCGAAGATGCCATCGACTACCTGGCGGCCCACAATCCGCCTGCGGCTGCTGCGCTGATCGGTGACGTCTTCGACCTCCTCGACCGACTCGCCGTAGAGGAGTTTATCGGGCCGACGATTGCGCTGTCTACCGGCGAAGAGTTCGAGACGTGGCCGCTCAGGCCGTTTCGGCTGTATTACTGGCGTGACATGGAGCGCGACGAGCTCGTCGTCCATCGCATCTACCGCCAGTCCCCCATGACCACGAACGCGCCCCAGTAGTCTGGATGCGACGTCGCCTCGTTGGCCAGCAGGCTGACTTGAGCCTTCTGCAGCGCGCGTCCGATGTCTGAGCCCTGGGCCAGCTCTGCATAGAAGCTGCCCATCAGCGTGCGTGTCGCCTCGTCGTCGACCTTCCACAGACTGGCGACCATGGTCTCGACGCCAGCCCTTCGGAACTGGGCGGACAGGCCGTTGATGCTGATGACCACCTCTTCGCTCTCGTCATCGGGCTTGGCGGTGACGGGTCGACCGGACTCGCAGGCTGACAGAACGACCAGCCGCGTCTCGGACAGGTACGGGGCCAGTCCAGGAATCTCTCGGTAGGACAGCCGTCCCTCGTCGCCCCCAGCCAGCACCAAGTGGGAGCGCGTCGGCTGCTCGGGGTCAATGCGACCGTGAGTGGCGAGGTGGACGGTGGACTTGCCGTGAGCCGCCTCGAACACCGCGGCCCGGGTGCCCTCGGAGCCCACGAGGGTGGTGGAGCCCTCGAAGCGGTGGGCGATCAGAGCAACCTCTTCCTCGGCTCCGGGCAGGCTGCCGTCGGGGTTGCCCACCAACAACAGCTCGTCGCCGGTGACGTGGAAGCGCTTCTCGAGCGTGGCGCGCTTGCGCAGGGAGCCGACGTGGGTCACGCCGACCACCGCGATGTCCTGGACCAGGTAGCGGTCGTTGTGGCGCAGCATGCCGAAGGGAATCTGGCGGAATGGCCCGGTGGCGGACACGACCAGGACCTGGGCTCCTTCAAGCTCGGCCTGGATCGGAGCGATGAGCCACTCGCCCAGCTGCTGGGCTACGGAGTCGACCACCCCCAGCGGCAGCAGCGAGTCGGCCTGCATCATGCGAGCGAGGCGCGAGGCGGCCTTGGCGACCGCGTGCCCTTCGACCTCGACCGTGCGCGCGACCAGCTTGTCTTTGGTGAAGACCAGCAGCACGAGCTTGTCTTCGAGCATCACCGGCTGCAGCACCACGACGCCGGGATCGAGGTCACGCTGCACCGCTTCGAGGTCTTCGGGATCGACGCGCACGAGCCGGTCGAAGTTGGGGTTGCTGGCCCGAAGCTCGTCGACAGTCTCGGCGAATTCGACCCGCAGCCCATCGAGCTGTTTGCGCAGGGCCTTGGCGCGCTCGCTCTCTAGACCGCCGGATTCGTTCAGCTCGGACGACAACGCGCCGACCAGCCGCTCCTCTTCGGCGGCAAGCGCCTGGTACTTCTGTGCGGTCTCGTCCGTGGCATCGGCTGGAGGAAGCTGCGCCATCTGCAGACGCTGGGCATATAAGAACGCCCCGTGGCTGTCTCCCTCGGCCAGCAAGGCGTCGATGAGGGTCTCGTAGACCTCGGTCTTGCCCAGCACAAACTGCTGCGCGTCGGACCTGTCCAGGGTTCGGCGGGTGCGTTCGATGCTGTCGACTGCTCGCCGAAGCTGAACAATGGCCGCTTTGCGCTTGCCCCTGTTCAACTCCAGCTGGCCGCGCAGATAGGCTGCGCGCCACGCCACGTCGGGAAGCTCGTAGCGCTTGGCGCCCGACTCGGCAGCCACCAGGTACTTGTCCGCATCGGCTGGCTTGCTCTCGAGCAACAGTGACGCCAGGTTCAGGGCGGCCATTGCCTCGATGCGCCCGTCGCCGGCGGTCTTGGCTCGGTCGAGCACCTGTGAGTAGGCGGTGATGGGGTCTGTGCTGATCTGGGCGCGGTTCAGCCCGACTCCCGCGGCCTCACGGTCCATGCCCGCGTCGGCAAATGCGCCCTCGGCCGAGCGGTAGTACTTCACCGCCGTGGCCCCGTCTCCCCATGCGTGAGCCAGGGTGCCCAGGTTGGTCAGCAGGCTGGCTTGGAGCCGCACATCCTTGCGTTGCCGAGCTGCCTTGAGCGCCGCTTCGTACAGGTCTTTGGCGATCTCGTCACGCCCCAGGTCTTGCAGCACGAGGCCGAGATTGGTCAGTGCATCGGCCTCGCCAGCCAGGTCGCCGGCGCCTCGGTACAGCTCCACCGCAGCCTCGAGGGTCTTGCGCGCTTCGGGAAGCTGCCCGGACTTGCGCTGCACAACGGCCAGATTGGTGAGCGCATCGGCCCGTCCCCGGTGGTCGCCCAGGGTGTCGAACAGACCCGCTGCCGCCACGAGCGCCTTGCTGGCTCCATTCAGGTCGCCAATGGCTGTGCGTGCGACGCCCAGGTTCACCGCCGAGTTCGCCGCTCCTTGGGGATCGCTCGTGTCGCGGTGGGTGCGGAATGCCTGCTGAAAGAGCTTCTCGGCACGCCGTGCATCGCCCCGGGCCATCGCAATCTGCCCTTGGGACTGCAGCACGCGGCCCCGGTTGACCCCGTTGCGGGCGAGCTCGGCGGCTTGCTCCGTGGCGGCTGCGGCGGTGTCCAGCTTGCCCACAACCCGGTACGTCGATGCCAAGCGCAGCAGCAGGTCGAACTCCGAGGCGTCATCGCCATCGGCGCGGGCGGCCTTGAGAGCAAGTGCCCAATGCACAAGAGCGTTGGCGTGGTCATTGGCATCCCAGGCCAGCTGTCCCTTGTTCAACTCGATCTCGACCTCGGGAGCAGCGCCCCACGAAGGGGCGGCGAGCATCAGCAGCAGGGGGAGAAGGAACCTCACTACAGGTCCATATTTGCCAGCTCCGCTTTGGCCACTTCCAGCTTGGGATTGGCGGCAACGGCCTTCTCGAAGGACTCACGGGCGCGGCCCACATCCTTCTTGTCGAGGTAGATCAGCCCCTCGCTGAAGGCGACGGCGGCACCTAGCGCCTCTTCGTCGGGCTTGAGCACCGCGGGGTCCTTGGCTCTGTGCGCGGTCTCGGTGGGGGCCCGTCCTGAGCCCGCATCGCCGGTGCCATCCCCACCTCGGGTCTTCTTGTTCGGCTCGGCCGCTGGGGCTGCCGGTGCGGGCGACTTGCCCATTTGTGTTGCCAGGGCGTTCTTGAGGCCGTTCGCGAGCTCGTCCTCCATGCGCATGAACTCGTTCACGCCGCCGTTGACGCCTTCGGCATGGATGATCTCGCTGGTCTCGACCTTGACCACTCGGGTGTCGATGCGCAGCGTGCCCATGAGCTCAAAGTAGCTGCCCATGACCATCCACTCGGCGCCCAGCAGCTTGCCGACCTTGGCCGCGGTGTCCGGGGCCACCTTGCCTGAATGGCCAAGCTCAAGCTCGTCGAGGATGGCCTGAAGTTGGGAGCGCTCGACCACAGTCAGGCCCTCGGCGCCTTGCACATCGGTGATCAGCATCTGGGCGAGACCCACCTTGAGCGGCTCGAGTTGGTCGTTGCCCTGGTTCTCGAAGTACAGGATGGCCACTGTGTTGGGGCCAGCAAGTGCCATCGAAGGGAAGAGCAGCGCACCGAGCAGGAACAGATTGCGGAACATGGACGACTCCGGATGCACCGAGGATAACGCCTGATAGGCCCCATTTGGTCCGACACACACACAGACCGCGCCCGAGTTGCGCCTCGGTCAGTCTTCGTCGAAGACGGTGGCGTCCAGGCTGTCCTCGATTGCCCAGCCGCGTACGTGCTGGAAGAAGGTGGCCAACAAGATGAATCCGATGGGAATGCCCATGTCGAATACCAGCCCGTCGGTTGCGCGGAAGAGCGCCATGCCGACGTAGACCAAGAGCCCAGTCGTCGCAATCCAGACCGCAGCGTGCACGCCATCGCGCAGGTGCTTGCGGGTCACAAAGCAGGCAGCAGCGCCAACCAGGGCCAGCAACCAGGGCAATGGCCAGGGCACACTGCGAATGTGACGTCCGGTCAGCAGGGTGTCGACGACGTTGGCATGCAGGCGAACCCCCGCCATGTCGGCATTGAGGTACATGGGGAAGCTGTAGGGGGTCGCGAAACGGTCGGCGCCCGCGCGGCCCACACCGGTGACACGTCCGACCACCACGACCCGGTCCTTGAATTGGGCCACCATGTCGTCGGGCACGATGATGGGAGTCGGGTCTGGTACCGGCAAGCCCGCGTCTGCGGACATCTTGGCCAGGGTCTGGTCCATGATGCGCGACATGCCCAGCGCGCGAATGATCTGTGAGGCGCGGATCGTGGGCAAGCGGTCGCCGCCCTCAGGCCCGCGGAAGTTGATGTCCATGGGGGTGTCGACGTTCACCGGCAGCCATGGCAGTCCGAGGTCGTTGGCGTCGAGGTCGCAGTTGAGGGGGTAGCCGTCGCAGTTGTCGCGCAGCAGGGTGTCGAGGTCCGCGAGTGTGGCGTCGGGGTTGGCCCCCCTCGCGGTATGCAGCCAGGCCGCGGCCAGACCTAGCCCAGGCATCAGAGCGGCGTCGTTGTCGTACACATAGTTGCCCGTCATGTTCATGGGCCAGACCCCGTCGACGCGGACTCGGCTGACGCGGTGGACGAGGCCGGTGCGGCGGACCAACAGCTCTCGGGCGAACAGGCTCGCGGGCTGCTCTTCCATGTTGGCAAAGGCGGGCTGGATGGCGTCGTCGAAGCTCTTGACGATGCCTGGCACAAAGAAGCGCCCGCTGTTGGGATCGGTGAGGCGCCAGTGCTCCGCTCCGATGACTCCGCCGTGGTTGGCCGCCGCCGATGCGAGCACATTGTCTCCGGGCGCGGGCTCCTCGAGCAGGAAGTCGAGCACCACCACACGGGCCCCCGCCGCATCGAGGAAGCTGACGATCTCGCCAAGCAGATCGCGCGGAGTGACGTCGGGTTCGGGATTGGCGGGATCCCACAGGTACAGGGCTTCTTCACCCACGGTGACGACAGAGACCTGATCCGAGACGGGCGCATCGCGGTGGTAGAAGACGTAGACGTCCTGAAACTCGCCGCCGGTGGTCAGAAACCACGCCACGACGGCCGCCAAGAAGCTCGTCGCGGACACCATGATTTCGTAGGCGAGGTTTCGGGTCAGGTGGCCGCTCGGCTCGGGCGAGAACGGCATGTCTGGCGGCGGCTGCCACCAGCGGCGCTCACTGAGTCGCTCGTTCATCGGGGCGGCTTCGTTGAGGAACTCTGGGGTGGGTTTGACGCGCACCCGGCTGATGTCCGAGGTCAGGGGCTCGTCCCAGCCGGTCTCGTCGGGCTTCAGCTCGTCGTCGGGGCCCTTTTCGGACTCGGAGGTCGCTTCAGCCTCCGCCTTGGCCTTCTCGGCCGCCACCATGGACTCCTCGAGTCCGCCGTCCGCATCGGTTGTCGCGGGGTCTTCGGTGACCGCTGGAGGCAGATCCGAGGCCGTGGGGGCCCAATCGGATTTTTCGTTCGCGGAGGCGGCTTGGTTGCCGTCGTTGGGCGGCGCCGGGGCAGGCTCTTTCTTCTTTGCAGGCGGCTTTGGGACGGAGTCAGGCGCCTTGTCGTCGCGCTGCTGGTCCTCGCCTTCTGCCAAACGCTACTCCCGGAGGCCGGCCTTTTGCTCGAACGCTTCGAGCAGAGCCTTCAGCTCCTTGTCGTCGGGATGTTCGTCGATTGCGGCCTCGATTGTCGAGAGGGCATCGGTGGGCATGCCCGCCAGCAGGTAGATGGTCGCAGGCAGGGCGGTCAGTGCGGCAGCGTTGTCAAACCCGCCCTTGGCGAGGTCTACGGCCTGTGCGTCTGCTGCGGAGCGGGCATCCTCGACCTTTGCGAGGGTGGCTGCATCGGGCACGTTGAATGGAAAATCCTTGCCCTCGATGACGACCGAATAGGAGCCGGCGACGAGCTTCGGGCCGTCGTACTTGACCTCGGCGGTGCCCTTCTTCTTCCACACGACCTCGTCGTTGATGAAGTCGTAGACCGAGACCTCGACCTCGGCGCATTTGTCGCACGACCAACGCAGAGTCGACGGTGCGCCCACATCGGTGCCGGGCACAGGTCGTGTCAGAGAGATGCCTTCTCCACCGCGACTGGCCGCAGCCCGTCGGGTCACAACCTGTTTGGACAGCAGGTCTTCGAGGGCTCCCTTGGCCTCGCCCGAACCCGATCCGGAGCTCAGATCGGTGAGAGCAACCTTTCGGGGTCCGCGCAGGTGATTGGCGATGCCCTGGTAGAGCAGGACCACTTCGGCACCCTCGGCCAGCTGCAGGGACTGGTCGTCGAGCACGAGAAAGGGTGGGCTTGGCGCCGACTCAGACTTTTCGGCTGTGACCACATTGACGGTGCCTTTGGCGGTCGTCACCATGCCTGGATTGGCCAGGGAAAGAGCAGGAACCAACAACAAGAGGGGGAGTAGGATGCGCATCGTGTTCCAAGCTTAGCCGGAATGGCAGCGTGCGCCAGGGAGGTGCAAGCCAAAGGGCGCAGGCTTGTGAGTCACAACGCCTCAGCGGGTCCTGGTCATCCCGTGACATCCCACGACGAATCGAGGACGGGAGGCCGGCGTCAACGGGGGCATGTTCCTGCTCGCCCTCATTGCCTGCCACACCCCCACAACGGTCTCGGTGCGTGAGCTGCCTCCAGACTCATCGGTGACCCTGTCTCTGCAGACGGCGGACGATTCAGTGGCTGTGGCCTCCACCCCGGCGCCGGTTGTGCGCCAGGCTCCAGCCCCAGCCCCAGCCCCAGCCCCAGCTCCAGCGCTCGAGCCGGTGTCACCCGTCCAGGCCGCTGACGTGCCGTCGGCTGTCATCGAGCCGCCAGCCCCGCTCTTGGCGCAGAGCTTCACCATCGAACCACGCGAGTCGCTGCTGTACGTCATTGTGCGCAACGACCCCACTGCAATGGGGTCGGCGATGGGTCATGACCACGCCGTGTCGGCGACGGGCTGGACGGGACAGGTCACCTGGCATCCCACCGACCCCAGTCAGTGCCGGGTCGAGTTCTCGGTGCCGGTGGCGGACTTGGTTGTGGACGCCCCGAGCACGGTGTCGCGAACGGGCCTCGGCGCCGAGACCAACGCCACTCAGCGGCGAAAGATTTCCGAGAATCTGCGCGGCAAGAACCAGCTGTGGCAGGCCAAGCACCCCGTCATCTCGTTTGTGGCCACCGACTGCGACGGCACCTCGGGTGAGGTTCGGGTGAGGGGGATCATGAACATGCGGGGGCAGTCCGTCCCGGTGTCCCTGAGCATGGATGTGGACACAAACGACGGATTCCGGGCAACAGGGGCATTCGATACGACGCACACCGCGTTTGGTTTTGAGCCCTTTCGCGCAGCTGGCGGCATGCTTCGCAACCAAGATCGACTCAGCTTTGGCATCGAAGTGAAGGGCTGACAGCCGTCGAGCTGGGCCGGGTGTGAACACCCTGTTGGGGCATTGCCGACGCATGGGCTCCGCCATTAGAGACAGACTCTGATGCTGCTGGTCCTCGCCATCTTGGGGTGCTCCCCCACCGAAGCCGACTTTGTGCCCGGTCGCGAAGATGGTGCGGGTCTTGGGGCCTCGATGGCCAGTGGAGACATCGATGGCGATGGAGTCGTCGACCTGCTCGCAGGGGCGGCGGACAGCGATGCCGGCGCGGGACGCGTTCGTGTGTTCCAGGGACGTCCGAATGGCTTGGCCGCCCGCGGACCATCCATCGAAGGACTGAAAGGTGGGCACGGCTCGCTCGGGCGAGACCTCCTCGTGGCTGATCTGACCGACGACGGCCAGCTCGATGTCGCGGTGACCGAGCCATGGGCCGATGGCGGCGAGACCCTGCACCTGTTTGCCGGCCCGATCGACCGCAACGTACAGCCCGAAGACGCGGTGGCGACCGTCCGTGGGCTTCCTGAATATCAATACGACCGAATCGCCTACGCCACCGGTGATCTGAACGGCGACGGAATCGCCGACCTGGCGGCCGCAGCCCCCGAAGTGCCAGCAAGCAGTGTGTTCGTGTTCTTGGGTCCACTCGAGGGTGATCTTGGACCCGACGACGCCGACGGAATCATCACCCTGGCCAGCTCGTGGCGCTACGTGCTCAGCACAGTGCCGAACACCAGTGGCCCCGGAGACTTGCTGTTGGTCGGTGTTCCGGAGCGAGCAATTGTGTTGGCCTTTGGCGGGCCTTTCACCCGAGACAGCACCGAGGCCGATGCGCTGTGGCGGCTCGTGGGCGAGTCCGGCTCCTGGTTCGGTGGCGACATTCGAGGCGGCGTGGACCTGGACCAGGACCGCGTGCCCGACATCGCAGTCAGTGCAGCACTGCCCGAGCGCGTGGTGTACGTCTTTGAGGCAGGCGGAGCCAAGGTGCTGCACTCCAGTCAAGCGTCTGCCGCCATTGAGTTGCCTGCGGGCAGTCCCGAGCCGGTGCTGGCTGTCTTTGAACGAGACCAAGGGCCACAGCTGCTGATTGGACTGCCCGGTACCGCTGGAACGAGCTTCGGTGCGCCCTACAGCGTGCTCCTGCCATCAACGAGTGGCCCCCTCGAAGAGGTCGCCGAGCGCTTGTCCGTGCCTGAACAAGCTTGGGCTCCGGGAGCCGCATTTGCACAGCTCGATGGTGACCTCATCGCCATCGGTGACCCCGAGTACGGCGGGCAGTTCGACCGTCGCTGCGAGGACGGCGACGAATGCGCCTGGCAAGCGGGCCAAGGGGCTGTACTGGTGACTCGCTAGCCGACTGCTGCTGCAGCCGGCCAGCTCGAATCACTACGGTGTGGTGATCGTTCCGACGAGGTCGAAGGTGCCGGCACCTGACCAGGTGTCGACCACGATGAAGATCGTCTCGGTCGATCCCGTGACGTTGTTGTAGACGATGGTCTCGGCGGTGCCGTCGAAGCCGCTGTCTTCTTCGTCGATGCAGGTGTCCGCTTCGATGAGGCTGCAGCTGCCGCCGATTGCCAAGGCCAAGTCGAACCCAGACTCGGGGGTTGCAACGGCGGTGAGTCGGTCACCGGCGGGCACGTCGATCGAGTAGATCAGGTCGTTGCCGGTGCTGATGCCACAGCCGGTGCCGTAGTCCGAGCTGGCCAATGACGTATTTCCCGTGACTTGAACACCGCTGGTGAGCGTCTCGGGCGTGGCGCAGGTGTCGTTCGAGGGGGGGGCCTCGACGGTGGCGACGAGGTCGAAGAGGCCCGGGTTGGACCAGGTATCGACGACGATGTAGATGGTCTCGGTGGAGCCAGAGGTGTTGCTGTAGGACATGGACTCGGCGCTTCCGCTGCCTGCGGAGTCGCGGTCGCCGATGCAGGTGTCGGCCTCAAGCTCGGTGCAGCCCGCGGCCAAGGCGAGCACGAGGTCGTAGCCAGCCGCCGGATCGGCAACCACGGACAAGATTTGTCCGTCTGGGACGTCGATGGTGTAGACGAGCTCTTCGCCGTCGCTGACGCCACAGGCCGACCCGTAGTCCGAGGCTGCGGTGGAGTTGTCTCCCGAGACTTGCACGCCGCTGGTGAGGGCAATCGGCGTCGCGCAGGTGTCGTTGGCACCCGGTGCCGGGGTCGGGCTGGTGGTGGCCGTCAGGTCATAGGTTCCGCCAGGCGCAAACCCGTCGACGACCACGTAGATGGTCTCGGTCGAGCCCGAGCTGTTGCTGTACTTGAGGGTCTCGGTGTCGCCAGAGCCGCCGGGGTCCACGTCGTCAATGCAGGTGTCGGCGTCCATGTCGGTGCAGCTTGCGGCGATGGCCAGAGCCACGTCGAAGCCGGAGTCGGGCACCGCCTCGATGTTTACGTCGTAGCCGTCCTGCACGTCGATGGTGTAGACCACCTCGCCGTTGCCGGTGCTCAGGCCACAGCCCGTGGAGTAGTCGTTGGTGGCGTACGTCGTGTCTCCGGCTGTCGTCGCGCCGTCCACGAGCGCGATGGCCGTGGCACAGGTGCTATTTGCTGGGGCGCTGCCGCAGACCGACGGCTCGCCGATGCAGCCAAATCCGGCTTCGAGCTGGCAGGTGTCGGTGCAGCCGTCATCGGTGCCCGTGGCTCCGGTGTCACACTGTTCGGTGCCGGTGATGATGCCGTCGCCACAGTCCAGCGGAGTGATCTTGACGCGCACGTCGTAGTCGGGGCTGGTCGGAGTCGTGTCGTAGGCCTCGACGATCAGCGTGATGGTCTCGTCGACCGTCGCGACGTAGTCGACACCGGATGTCTCGCCAAAGTCGAAGGACGACTCACACGCCATGGTGTCGTCGCAGGTCTTTTGCACGTGCAGCAGCACATCGACGCCACCGTGCTCCGAGAAGTTGAGCTCGTCGCCAGCGACGAGGTCCACCGAGAGCACCAGCTCGGGGCCATCACCCGAGCTGCTTCCATCGTTGCAGGTGGTGGTCTCGGTCATGTGCAGGTCATTGGACCAGTCGACCATGACGTCGGTACCGGTCACGCTCCAGTCGTCGGAGTCGACCGGCAGCGCCAGGGCGCAGGTGGTGCCATCGCCCGCTGATGTGCAGGAGTCGTCGACGGTGCCGTTGCAGTCGCCATCGGCGCCGTCGCAGTATTCGGTGGCTCCGGGGTTGATGTCGGCATCGGCATCGTCGCAGTCGCCGCCCGTTGCAATCGTGTCCGTCGGTTGATCGCAGGCGGTCGTCACACTGGCGTCATCACCGTAAGAGTCGCCGTCGACATCGGGGTACCAGCTGCCGGCGTCAGTGGCGTCTGTGTCGACCACGTCGTCGCAGTTGTTGTCGATGGTGTCGCAGATTTCTGTCGCACTTGGATTGACCGCGTCGTTGTCGTCGTCGCAATCGTCGTCGCTCGCCACGTAGCCGGCGGGAGCATCGCAGTCGGTCTCGGTGCCGAGTGCGGAGCCCGAGCCATCGCCATCGGCATCGACGTACCAAGTGACTTCATCGGCGGCGGTGCACTCGACGGGCTCGTCGGTGTCGGTTTCAGTGGTGCCGCTGCAACCGACGGACACGGCCAGGGCGAGAGAGATCAACATCAGGGGGCTTTTCATGGGGGTCTCCAAACCAGGAGGCACCTTCTCACTTCCTGAGCCCATGCGCCACAACGAACGCGGAGTTTCGGCAGGCGCCACTCTAGAACGGCGGGTCAGCGCTCATCAGGGCCGTGGCGTCTTCGACCTCGGCCTTGCTGCCGATGACCAACGCGGTCCGCTGGTGCAGTTC
>CAYYHT010000059.1:0-17511 GCA_964471355.1 uncultured Enterobacteriaceae bacterium | reverse complement strand
CCGGACATGCCAGTCCCGCAACAGATGGCGCTCCGACGGCTAAAGTCGAGTCTAGCAGTCGAGCGGCATGTGCGGATTCGCCGACAAAGCAGCCGCTGACGAAAACAAGTGCAAGGAGCATGCGCATGAGAAGGGCCTCATGCCCAGTCTACCTGACCCCTGCCGCAATTGGGGGGATCGACGTCAGCGGACCCAGATGCGCTGCATGTAGGCGTCGCCAGAGTCCCCGCTATGACCCCACAGCTTCACTTCGTTGTAGCGACTTCGGTCGCCGAATTCCCGACCACTGCTCTCGTTGATGAGATTGTCGGCGCAGTAGCCAAAGGCACCACCGTAGCCGCCGTCACTCGCCGATGTCCTGTCGCAACGGGTGCTGCTGTAGTAGCCATCGCGCGTGTACTTAAAGTAGCCGTCGGTCGTGTCGCAGCTTGCGCCGCCGACGTCGCAGATCCCGTCCACAGCGATGTCCTGCAGCCCACTGACATCGGGGAAGAGCTCTCCACTGAAGTCGATCATGTGGGAGTCATCGGAGTCGAGCACGCCGGACGAGTTGTAGTACAGGAACAGCCAGTCCGAGTGGGTCGGCAAGTTGTCCATATCCGCCGAGAAGCTGTCGTTGAGCCCCAGGGAGTTGGGGTTGCCGCCGTATTGGTAGAAGAAACTGCCGAGGTTGCTGCCGAAGTTCTCGCGGTTGCTGTTTGCGTACCGCCGCTGGGCCTGCAGCGTCCAGCCACCCCCCAGGTAGTCCATCTCGCACGCGGTCTCGAACGAGCCGTTGCCGACATCGAGCCAGTACACACCAGTGGTATTGCTGGCGTCATCAATCAGGATGTCCAGGCAAGACGCACCGGGATTGGTGGGGCCTCCGAGTGGGCCGCCGGGGGTCACCGCACCGCCCCAGACGTAGACACAGACGTTGTCCACGCCGTACGACTCGTTGTCGGGGTCCTGGTCGAGGTCGGTGTCCCACTCGAGGAATGCTGTCGTGGCCGTGTGGCTGTCTTCGACGGTGACCACGACTCTGTTGTCTGTGTGGTTCCAGTCCGTGTTGCCGCAGGTGTTGTCGCCGTCGAACGTCCCAGGGGTCGAGCAACATCCACCGGTGGTTCCCCAGCTCTCTCCCCATTGCCACACACCATCGATCTCGAACCAGCCATCCTCGTTCTGCCAGCTGTCGATCTGCTGGAAGTCGAAGTCGACTTGAATCAGGCTGTGGTCCACGCCCAGAAGGTCAATGGTGTTGTTGATGGTCGCACCCGAGGTCACGTCGTAGCCACCCATGATCGTGTCGGCGCCACAGGTCGTCGTCGTCCGATTCCAACCGGGGTCTGGCGTGGTCATGTCGTCGCAGAACACTCGGGTCCAACCGCCGCCTGTCATGTCGCAGTAGACCGTGAACGGGGCGTTGCTGCCCACCCCATCCGGATCGATGTCATACAAGCCGTCTGCGGTCTCGCCGTAGACATATGCGTCGTAGCAGGACAGCCAGTTGTCGCAGTTCGCCGCACCTGGATTGACGGCAGTGTCGCCATCGTCACAGTCGGTGCCCCCGCACCCTTCGCGCGAGTAGCCATCGCCGTCGGCGTCGTTGTCGACAAAGGTGTCACAGTTCAGGTCGCTCACATCGTCACACGCTAGCGAGGTCTGGCCTGGGTACGCGGCTTCCTCGCTGTCATCGCAGTCCGTGTCATCGGCGACATGACTCGCGGGGGCGCTACACGCGGCTGCGCTGACAGTCGAGTCGCCGAAGCCGTCGCCATCGCTGTCGAGGTACCAAGTCGAGACATCGGTCGCGGTGTCCTCGTCATTGCTGCCGTTGCAGTTGTCATCGATGCCAACCGTCGAGCACCACTCGAACTCACCGGGATTGACGTTGATGTCGCCGTCATTGCAGTCGGTGTTGTTCGCGACCTCGAGCCCACTCGGTGTGCAGGTCGTGTTCGGACTGCCGCTGCCATAGCCGTCGGTGTCGCCATCGACGTAGTAGGTCTGCACGTCAGAAGCGGTGTTCTCGTCCGCGATGCCGCTGCAGTTGTCGTCCACACCGACTGTCGAGCACAGCTCTGATGCGGCGGGATTGACTGCATTGACTGCGTCGTCGCAGTCGGTCTGGTCGGTCACCCAACCCGATGGCGGCGAGCAGGCCTCTTGCGCGGCCGAGCCGCGCTCGCCGTAGCCATCACTGTCGCCGTCGACGTAGTAGAGCGTCGTGTCGACCGCCATGGCCACCTCATCGGCGAGCCCCGAGCAGTCGTCATCGACCCCGCCGGTGCTGCACAGCTCGTCCATGCTTGGATTCACCGACGAGGCGCTGTCATCACAGTCGCGGTCGTCGAGCACGTAGCCAACCGGCGGATCGCAGGACTCTTGGCTCAGCAGCGGATCGCCGTAGCCGTCGGCATCGTCGTCCCGGTACCAGGTTGCCGGGACCGGCGCGCCATCGTCGATCTGTCCATTGCAGTCGTCGTCAAGCAGATTGCAGAACTCGGTGGCACCCGGGTAGATCGTGCCGGCCGCATCGTCACAGTCCGTGCTGTCTGCCGAGACACCCGCCGACTCGCCGCAGGCCTGAATCGTCGACGCCAAGTCGCCATAGCCATCGCCATCGCTGTCGATGTAGTGGGTGGTCTTGTCGGTGGCATCGCTGTCCGCGTCGCCGTCGCAGTCGTCGTCATAGCCGTTGCAGACTTCGGTCTGATCCGGATTCACGAGCGATTCGGAGTCGTCGCAGTCGGTGTTCTCGTCGACGTGATCGGCCGGAGCGGTGCAGCTCGATGTGGTGGCTCCACCCACCTCGCCGTAGCTGTCGCCGTCGCTGTCCGGGTACCACGTCGTGGGGTCGATCGGCGCGTCGGTGGTGCTGCCATCACAGTCGTTGTCGACCCCTTCGTCGGCACAGGTCTCGCTGGCGAGCGGGTTGGCCCCAGCGTTGCTGTCATCGCAGTCCGCTGTGTTCTGGACGAAACCAGCGCCGGGATCGCAGACGGTGGCGGGCGCTGCAAAGTCACCAAATCCATCGTCGTCGGCGTCCGCCCACCAAGTCACCGTCGGAGGATTGTCGTCAACGACTCCGGTGCAGTCGTCGTCGATGAGGTTGCAGATCTCAGGCACGCCCGGATTGATGTTGACGTTGCCGTCGTCGCAGTCGCTGCCGGCGTTGACGAAGTCGGGGCCGGGCGAATCGCATTGGTCGAAGGTCAGCGCGGCGCCGCCGTACCCATCGCCGTCCTCGTCGAGGAACCAGTGGCCGTCATCGCCGTCGTCGACCAGGCCAGAGCAGTTGTTGTCGGTGAAGTCTCCGCACACATCTTCAACGCCCGGATTGATGAGCGCATCGGCGTCGTTGCAATCGCCATCGGCGTCAGCCGAGCCCGCAGGCAGTGGGCCGCACCAATCGGTCGGAGTGCCATCGCCGAAGCCGTCACCGTCCGAGTCCGTCCAGATGGGGTAGGTGTCGACGGCGTCGGTGTCGATCACGCCATCGCAGTCGTTGTCACGCTCGTCGCCACACAGCTCATCGGCATCGGGATTGTCGATGTCGAAGCTGTCGTTGCAGTCGCCGTCATTGTTGACCCAACCATCGATCTCAAGGCAGAACTCGCTGACTGCGCCGGGATCGCCGAAGTCATCGCCGTCGGTGTCTGCGTACCAAGTCAGCGCAAGGCCGTCGTCAACCACGCCATCGCAGTTGTTGTCGAGGTTGTCGCACTCTTCTGTGGCGCCGGGGTTGGTGATCGCGTCGGCGTCATCACAGTCACCGGGTTCTGTCGCATAGCCCTCTGCGTCGCCGCAGATGGTCATGGAGTCGCCTACGCCGTAGCCATCGCCGTCTTCATCGAGGTAGCCGAGCACGCCGGCGCCTTCGTCGATCTGGCCATCGCAGTTGTTGTCGATGCCGTCGCAGACTTCTTCCTCGGCCGGACCAATGTCGGGATCGTTGTCGTCGCAGTCCTCGCCGCCGAATGCGACGTCGTAGGCGTCATCTTGGTCCAAGTCAAACTGGTCCAGCCGCTCTTCATGGGCGGACCCGCCAATGAAGCAGCCTCCGAGAAAGACAAGCAGAACCAGGGAACGCATCGGAGACCTCGCCGCCCCACTGTATCCGGAACTCTACTTGACCACGACTCCAACGACGCCCAGACCCACTGCCGCGCCGCCAGCACCAATGGAGATCATGGACCATAGGTTCGCCTGTGAGCGCGCCGCATCGAGCTCTGTGACCAGAATCGTGTCGCTGTGGTACTTGGCGCTCGCTCCAGCCGCCAAGGCCAGGGCGACGCCGCCAATCACTGCCGAGCCCGCAGCACCGCCAAAGAACGGCGTGCTCTTGCTCTGGGCTGCGGTGGGCGCCTTGGGAATGTCCTTGAGTGTCTCGGCCAACGCATCGTCGACGGTGACGCCCTTGTGGTTGATCTTGTACTTGCTCTCGTCAGCCGTCAGCTCAAAAGGTGCGGTTGAAAGCGTGTACTTGCCATGTGGAAGCATGCCCGAGAATGTGCCATCTTCGCCGACCGATGCCGCGGCGAAGTCGATCGCCGACGCCCGGTCAGGCTGGAACGGACGCACATCTGGGGCAAGACCTGGGGCGCCGCCCTTGGCGATCAAGTCCACGGTTGCCCAGTGGGCCAAGTAGTCGTCGAGGGCCGATGTGACGTCATCCGAAGGCTCGAGATCGCCGGCCGCTGCGTACCGAGCGAAGGCGGTCTCGGCGTCGCCGATGTTGCGCGCGGCCTGGGCACCCAACAGGTAGTCCGACGCGGTCGGCTCGAGCTTGGCCAAATCGTCGAAGCGGCGATCGACGGCTTCCCACTGGTTGCGCTCGGCGAGCTTGGCCATGTCCTGCGAAATATCGCGGTGCTCGGCCGTGTCCTCCGCAAACGCGGGAGCCGACAACAGGCAGAGGGAAAAGACAGCGGTCCGGTACATGGATTCCTCCAGAGGATGTGCAGTCTACAGGTACAACGCCGCAGCCACCACACCTGCGGCGACTAGCCCCGCCAAGATCGCAATCACGAACACCAGCCCCGCGCCCGCTCCGGCCATCGCCATGGACTGAAGGATGCCTGCTGACGTGGCTGGTGGTACCGCATCATGGAGTTCTGTGTCTGGGGCTTCGCCGCGCAGAGGAGGCGCTGGCACCGAGGTCAGCATTTCAGCGGTGACCTTGTCTTTTAGTTCATCGGGCAACACTTCGTACACAGACTGGGAGAGCTTGGGTTGGTTGTCGGTGTCGAATCGCGCCCGGGCCGCAGCGAGCTCGGCATCGTCGTACTGCAGGGTCACTTGACCGGCCGCCCGCTTGCGCTCCTTGTCCGCCTGTTCCTTGGCTGCCTCGGGCGCGCCTTCGAACAGCAGTGTCGCCACTCCTGCGGGGCGGCGCTCAGCAAAATCCATCGGCGAGGAGGGGCTGATCTTGGACGAAGCCCGCGGCGGACCCGGGACCGGAGTGCCCGTAGTCGATGACGGAGGGGGAGGCGCCACGGGCTCAGCGAAATCGGGCTTCATGCTGGAGGACACCAAGCGACCGGGCACCGGCGGAGGCGCGGGTGCGGGCGCAGTCGCCTGTTCAGCGCTCGAATGGTCGATGGTCTTCTTGCCATCAAAGTTGAACGTCGGGGTCGCCGTTGGCCTCATCTGCACGGGGGCGGACTCGATGAGACTCTCGGTGAGCGTCTGCCCGACAAACGGGGCATCACGTCCAACCCGTTCGGGCCATGAGCGCTCGGCGGCCCAAGCGCGCAGACTTGAGCCTCCCACCCCGTCCTGAAGCTGCTCACACAGAGCCACGAGCTTTGCTGCCTGGGGCCGATCCGACGGATCATAGGCGACCATATCCCCCACCAAATCCGCCACCAATGCGGGAACGGAGCCCGGAAGCTTGGACAGCCGAGCCTCGACATACAGCTCGTATTTTCGGTAGTCGAGCGCCAAGGAGGTGACCTCGGCCAGACGCGTCGACGTGTGAAAGCGCTCCCCCGCGAGCGCCTGAAACAGGACGCAGCCCAGCGCATAGATGTCGGCCGCTGGCAGCACGTCGGGAGACTGAAAGCGCTCTGGCGACACGTAGGGCAGGCTGCCGACCAACATGCCGGTCGCGGTGCGTGCCTCCCGATCGGACGCCGCCGACCAGGCGATGCCAAAGTCCAGCAGCTTGACGTGCCCAAAGCGGCTGATGCGGATGTTCGCCGGCTTGATGTCTCTGTGGACGATGCGCAGCTCCATTCCAGAGCTATCGACGGCCTTATAGGCGGCATCAAGGGCGGCAGCCACCGACGCAACGACCTCCAAATTCGCCTTGAGTCCGATGCTCGGGGAGCCCTTGAGGCAATTGCCCAGATCGGCCCCTTCGACAAACTCGGTGATCAGCGCAACCCGCCCATCGAGCCGGACCAGATCGTGCACCTTCAAGATGTTCGGATGGGTCAGGCGGGCCAGCATGCGGCCCTCGTCCCGCAAGCGGCGCAAGGCATCACCGGGCATCTCGATATCGTCGCGCAGCACCTTGAGTGCGACGTCTGTCTCAAGACCCGCCGGAGTCCGCATCGTCGCTCGGTACACCTCACCGAACGAACCGCGTCCCAGACATGCGTGCATGACGAACTGCCGCAGACTCGAGTCCAACCAACCCCCAACCAAACGTTACCCTACGCGCCGCGCGCGGGTCGCGACTCGAAAACCACAGACATGGCAATCGGTCCACAATGCCGCAGATCCCAGGGGGATCGCCGTGCTGGATCTACGACACTGGATTCGCAGACACCCTCCCCGGTAGGCTCTGTGTCTCTCTCGCGGGTGCTTGTGTCTCAGCAGTCTCAGATCTGCAGCAAATGCGGTTCTACCGAACTCCGGTGGGTCACGCTGCGCCATCACGTCCCTGTAGACGTGCTGCAGTGCCAACGTTGCAGCAATCCCGAAGTCGAAGAGGACTGGGTCGTCCCGCTGATGCCGCTGATGCAAGGTGGCTGCATGAACTGCGGCGACCAGCGACACAACGACGTCTGCACAAACTGCGGCCTGTCCCGATCCGATGACGCACAGGTGCATGACGAGCTGCGACAGCTGATTGCGCCGACCCACAATCTGCTAAACGCCGCCCGGGCCGCAAGCCGCCAGGGTCGCCGACTCATCTCGCTCAAGCTCGCTACAGCGGCCGCCGCAAACAACGTCGACGGGCAGGGCGATGTCGCCCGAGCACTGCGGGTCTGGCTGCTGTCCGCAATCGGCGAGAGCACCGCGGCCCTCGAAGACTCCAAAGCGTGGGTCGAGCAGTCCCCCAATCCCTCGCATCTTGCTTGGGCAAGCCTGGGGCAGCAGCAGCAGCACGCCGGATTCCCGGGCGCTGCCGCTGACGCCTACCTCAAGGCCCTGCAGATCGACCCCAAACAGCACCGACTGCGCGCTGCACGGGCTCTGATCCTGCTCCAGATGAATCGCGACGGTCAGGCAGCCGAAGAGGCCTGCCAAGTCTTTGAGTCCCGCGCCGATGACCACTCGATCGCCATCGCCCTGCAAGTGGCCGAAAAGCTCTGCTACCAGATGGAAACCGCGTTCCGCGACGACGAGATCTCCCGCGTTCTTCAGCGCGCAGACGCCTATGTCGACCGGTCCGCACATATGTTGGCTCACCGAGCACGCCTCTCGGCGCTCAACGGCGACGAGAGCATGGCCCGCAAGGACCTGAAAAAGGCACGCCGAATCAATCCGGACCTCGAGATCTACGAACGCATCGAGCTCCAAGTGAAGCCACAGCGAAACAGCTGGTGGCGCTGGTAGTCGATCCACTGGCTGCAGAGCCATGAGCTGGACCGACGCGACCCACGATCTGCGTCTGCTCAGCCGTGCGCTGGGACCTGGGCGCATACGCGGCATTGCGGCCGAGATCGATGCCGCGGCGCGATCGCGACCGGATCGCGCTGAAGGAGCCCTGCGAAGGGGCCTGCGCAACGCTCGCGCCCTCCACAGCCGCGAACGACGTCTCGTGGCAGACGGACTGCGGGACCTCATCCGCCATCAGGGGGTCCTCGACGCCACGCTGCGACCGCCCGACCATCCATTTCTGGCGCGATGGCTGGCGTGGATGGTCATTCTGGGCGCCGATGCCGACGAAGCCCAGCGACAGTGGCAAGCCGCCAGCAGCGGTACAGACCTGCCTCTTGCCCGGCTGGCCGATCGCGGCACACTGCTCGATTCGCTCGCTGAGGGGCTCGACAGCGACGAAATCGTGCAGCTGATTGGATCGGTGCCCGCAGCAATGTCGCAGTCCCTGCTGCGCACGTACGGCAAAGACGGCGCATTGGCTTTCGTCGAGGCCAGCAACGACAGAGCCGCTGTCTTCCTTCGCGCAAACACCAGAAAGCTCACGCTGAAGCAGATCCAAGACAAGCTCGCAAAGGACGGCGTGCCCACGGAGCGCAGCGAGTACGCAACCGATGGCCTTCGACTCACTGCCCGCGCGAATCTAGACACCATCCCGACCTACAAGCGGGGCTTTGTCGAGGTGCAGGACGAAGGCAGCCAAGTGCTCGCAGAGCTCGTCGACGCCGACGCCGGACCCATCGTGGACTTCTGCGCCGGAGCCGGCGGGAAGAGCCTCGCATTGGCCAACTACTGCAGCCCGGGCGCCTCCATTCTGTCCCTCGACGTGAGGAAGGGCGCACTCGAAGAGCTGCAGCGACGAGCCAAGAAGGCCGGAGCCCGGGGAATCCGCACCGCCGTCATGAGCGCCGAAGGCCGACTCCCCAACGCGGCGCAAACCCTGATTGCCGGCGCGAGCCGAGTGCTGGTGGACGCACCCTGCTCGGGCTCGGGAGTGTGGCGTCGCCACCCGGAGTACCGCTGGCGCAGCGATCCGACGGACACACTGGCAGCTCAGCAATTGGCGATCTTGGAGCGGGCCGCACCCCTCGTCGCCGCCGGCGGAAGGCTCATCTACGGCACCTGCTCGGTGCTTCAGATCGAGAACGAAGACGTCGTCGAGGCCTTTCTCGAGGCCCACCGCGCCTTTGAGGCCATGCCTGTGGCAGATGTCCTCGGACAATCACGAGCCACCCAGCTGCGCGCAGGTCGCTTTCTGCGACTCGCGCCACACACCCATGGGACAGACGGCTTCTTCGGCGCGGTGTTGCGCCGAAGAGAGTAGCAACGCCTACATCTGGTGGTATTCGGGTCCGTTTCCGCCTT
The DNA here is from genome assembly GCA_964471355.1 of uncultured Enterobacteriaceae bacterium. Lineage (GTDB taxonomy): Bacteria > Myxococcota_A > UBA796 > UBA796 > CAYYHT01. The sequence continues at coordinate 8,331 of CAYYHT010000059.1, read as the reverse complement.
CGGGCGGAATCCAGGTGATGACTTGGTACGGGTCGCGGATGTCGCAGGTCTTGCAGTGCACGCAGTTGGCGAAGTCGACCTGCATCTCGAGCCGGCCGCTGTCGTCGTTCTCGACCATGTTGTAGACCTGAGCGGGGCAGAACTTGGTGCAGGGGTTGCCGTACTCTTCTTTGCAGATCGTCGCGCACACTTCGGTGTCGACGATCTTGAGATGGGCGGGCTGCTGCTCGTCGTGGTTGGTGCCCGACATGTAGACGTCGGTCAGCTTGTCGACGAGGTACTCGCGGTCGTAGTCGATCTTCTGCGGAAGCGCCGGAGTGCTGCCGTAGTAGTCGCTGATTTTCTGCATGTGGCTGTGGTCATCGTGAAACGGCTGCGTGCTGCTTCCCGGGCCAAACAGGTACTGCATGCCGAACTTGATGGTGCCGCCCACAAGCCCGCTGCCGTACGCCGCGTGCATGTTCTTGGACTGCACCATCTCGGTCTTGACCCACGACGCATCGAGGCGCTCTTTGTAAAGGCTGAGCTTTTTGGCGGAGTTGTCGCCGCTCACCATGGCCTCAAAAGCAGCCTCGGCGGCGAGCATGCCGGATTTCATGGACAGGTGGATGCCCTTGACCCGAAGTGGATTGAGAAAGCTGGCAGAGTCTCCGGTGAGCATCGCACCGTCGGTGTACAGCTGCGGAATACTGCCCCATCCGCTGATGGTGACGGCCTTGGCGCCGTATTTGACGACCTTGCCGCCGCCCAAGATGCTCTTGATGTGCGGGTGCTGTTTGTACAGCTGCAGCAGATGGTGCACGTCCATGTGCGGATCGGCCGCATCGAGCGCGACCATCATGCCGACGCAGATCTTGTCGCCGCCCATGCTGTACAGGAACGCGCCGCCAAAGGTCTTCATGTCCAGCGGGTAGCCAAGGCTGTGGATGCAGAAGCCCTCTTTGACGTGCCCTTCTGGGTACTCGAGCACTTCTTTGACCCCAAGCTCGTACGCCATGGGGTTGCAGTCCTTGTCCAGGTTCTTGCGCTCGATCAGCTTGCGAGCGAGGTGGCCACGGGGCCCTTCGCCGATGATGGTGATGGGAGCGGTCAGGTCCATGCCCGGCTCAAAGGTGTCTTTGGGCTGGCCGTCTTTGCCGATGCCCTTGTCGCCCGTGCGCACACCGTTGACCTTGTCGCCGTCCCACAGCAGCTCGGTGCCGGCGAAACCCGGGAAGATGTTCACTCCTCGCTCTTCGCACATCTCGGCCAGCCACTTGCAGAACTTGCCCAGGCTGATGATGGGCTTGCCGTGGTTGCGCAGCTCGGGCGGGATCCACGGCGGGCTGATCTTGGAGCCGGACAGCAAGAACGGCATGTCCTCGCGCTCAATGAAGCGCTCGAGGGGGAAGTCGTCGCGCTCTTTCCAATCGGGAATCAGCTCGTTGAGCGTGATGGGGTCGAGGATCGCGCCGGACAGCTGGTGGGCGCCGACCTCGCTGCCCTTTTCGAGCACGACAATCATCTGTTCTTCGAGGTCGATGGGCTCGCCCTCTTTCTTGCCCTCGCTGATCGCTTCGTTGTGCTTGGCGATCAGGTCGGTCAGGTGAAGTGCCGCCGATAGGTTGGCTGGGCCAGCCCCGACGAACACGACAGCACAGGGCATCTCTTCGCGTTCCATGCACGCTCCAGTGAAGACAACGGCCTTAACCGATCTGGAACTGCGAGCCGTTGCAGCATGTCCATGCATGCAGATGCGCCCCCTCATCGCCCTCTTTGCCCTGTTCATTGCCTCGACGGCGAGCGCACAGGACCGCCCCGAGTTGAGTGATGCCTACCGAAGTGTCCGTGTTGTTGGAGTTGCCTCGGTGGCCGCTCCGGTCGGTGGACTGGCCCTCACCGGAGCCATGACCATGGCCGGCGTCGATGACGATGCCAGCGTGATGCCCTTTGGACTCGCGCTGTTGGTCGGCGCACCGGTGCTCACGTGGAGCGCCAATCGCGGACGTCGGCTGTTGGAGCAAGACAATGTCTCTATCGGCGGACTGATGGGCGATCTAGCAACCGTGTCCTCGATCGTCTACGGATGCGGATTCGCGATCTCCATGTCCGAGGTCATCGACGGCGATGGCGCGATCGGCGTCATGGTTGCTGGTCTGGTCGGCAGCTACGGCTTTGGCATGGCGCAGTGGGCCGTCAACGAGCGCAGCCGGCCCAGCCACCCCGATTGGCAGAATCTCGGATCGTCGGCGCGACGCAGCCCGCCTCCTGTCTCGCTCACAATGCGGTGGTAGCCGGATAGACAGGGCGCGATGACAGAGATCGGGGACATCATCAACTTGGTGGCACAGGGAGGCCCGATTGCGGCTTCAATCCCCCTGATCGCGTGCTCGGGTGCGCTGTTGGCGCTGGCACTGGGCAGCGCCGCCACCGGCCGTGAAGTGCCACTCGCACTGTGGCTGTTCGCGCCAGCCCTCGCCTTGTGGATCGGCACGGGTCGCGCCCTGTTCACGCTGCGCGAGGGGGTGGTCGCAGCTGCAGCGTCCAGTCCCGACGTGATGCCCAATGTTGCGGCGGCCGCGGCTCGCTTCGCCTTGTTCGTGGACTGGCTCGGTTGGTGCTTTGCCGGCATGCTGCTGTTGGCATCGGCAGTGTTCTCTGGAGTCGCTGCCCGCCTGCTCCGCCACCTAAAGGACGACACCTCGGCCGCCCGATTGGCCCACAACCGCACGGTCACCTTGGCGCTCGCGGGCCTGGGCTTCACCGCCATCGCCATCCAGCGCCTGACGATGGTTCGCATCGAGCGCATGAACGCCTATCTGTACGGCTACACCGCCCTCGATCGGCAACAAATCTTGGATGATCTTGCCGTACAGGCGATTGCGCGCCCCCTGTTTCCCACGGCCATCGCCGCGGTCTGCTTCATCTTGGCCATCGGCTCGATGTGGTCTGCCCGCCGGTTCATGAAGCCGACTGGAGCGCTGGACGGACTGCTGGCACTACTTCTGGTCACGCCCATCATCGGCATGCAGGCCAAGCAGGAGTCCGCTCTGGATGAACTGTTGGTGCTGTCGCTGCCATTCGAGGTGTCCCACGGCAAGACGCTCGCCCAGCAGGGCATTGAGCTGGTGCAGTCCACATGTTGGACGTCGTTTCCCTACACCAACGAGGTCGTCATCGAAGCCGACGGGACGGTTCGGGTCGGCGGACACAGCTCGCCCCTGCCCGACTTCAGCACCGTCCCGATGCTGCCCGATACCGGCGGGGGGCCGAGCGGTGGCATCATCAGCCTGTCGGTGGACCGCCGAGCCAAGTGGAGTGCGGTCCGGCCGTGGCTGCATGCCGCCGCAGATGCCGGCATCACCACAGCCTATGTGACCGTGCTGGGTGCCGGAGAAGACCTGGTCGCCATCCCGGTGGACCTGCAAGCGACCAATGCCCGTCTCGGGGGCTTGGAGCTTACTGTGGCCACCGACCGCTACGTCGTCGATGGTGTGGCGGTGTTCGAGACCGACGCCCTCACAGCTGCGGCCAAGGCAAACCAGAATGACCTGCGCGGCCCATGGCGCAACCACGCCATTGTGAACGTCGACGGCGATGCGGCATGGAACGATGTGGTCAAGGGCCTCGACGCCATCCGCGAGGACCAATGGGGCACCAGCTACTTCACCAAGGTGACGCTGATCGCCGACTGACCACAGCTTCACACCGACGCTATGGGTCGGGCGGGGCGTACCAAATGGGGCTGGACCAGGCGCGCTGCTGGACCGTCGCGGGCATCTCGGCGCACCGCGGTGGCCGTTCGGCATCGGTGAAGGTCGCGCATTGCCTGGCAGTCCAGCGTTGAGTCGGCACCTCGACCGCCCGCGCATAGTAGAAAGCATGCAGATCGGCATCAAATGACGGGTCGGTCCACACAGCACACAGCGCGTCGTCGCCTGCACCTCCGGCAGAGCCAGAGACGTCGGTGACCTGTTCATGGGGTGTGCCGTCGGCATCCACCCAGCCCTTGACGATCTGCACTCGCTCCAGAAGGGTTCGGTCACGCGTGGCTCGAACCGCAAAGGACGGCGCATCGGCACGGGAACGGGTCAGCTCAGAGCCCATCGTCACCGCGTCGTCATACAGCGCGAGATCGGGGCCAGAGCACACATCGGTGGGCAGATTCCACCCGCCAAAGAAGCGCACAATGATGCGGGGGCCGCTGGTGGCGAAGGTCTCTTTTCGACGCAGGCTGCGGAAGATGGCGTCGCGGCTGTTCTCTTCGGCCCACACGGCGATCAACCCGCCTGGATTGGTGATGATCGTGTCGTGAGTGATGTTGCCGTCGCCCAGGCGCTTGTCGATGGTGTCGTCGACTGTGCCCACGTGCCCCTGAAAGTCCTCGGACTCGGTGTAGCCGGGGGCGGCGTTGTGGGTGTCGGTGCTGGCCATGATGCCCAGGCGATACGGGTTCGGCCGTCCGGCTGCCGCCTCCGAGAGCCCTTCGAGTAGGACATTGCGCACGAAGTCCAGGCGGTTGGAGCAGCCCCACAGGCGCATGCCGCCTGTGCCCAGCTCGTCGCCGAGGCACAGCGGATCGGTCGGCGGGCGAAGCTTCTCGAAGTCGCACAATGGGTCGGCGGCACCGTTGCTGTGCTGACCGCTGCATTCGGAGTCGCCTTTGTGTTGGAACACCTCGACCAGCGGCTCCATGCGAGCGCGCAGCTCGAGATCGGCGAAGCTCTGGTCGGCGAGGGTGAACTCCCAACCGTTCGACAGGTTGCTGTTGTGGGGAATCACGATGACATCGCAGCTGTCGTCGGCTTCGTTGCACTGCTCGTCGAGCTGCCGCCACAGCTCCACCGGTGTCTTGGCTTCGAACGTCGTGACCGGCAGTGCGGGCACGTCGGCGTTGCGGAAGACCACGTTGCGGTGCCGATTGCTGATGCCGCGGGTGTTGGTGTACTCGTACGATGCAAATGCGGTGAACGAGCACGCTGAGGTGCGGTCGTAGGCGGCTTCGGCCGCGGCAGCCATGGCCTGCCAGCGCTCGCCGGCTTCGGGGCGGCAATCGTCGTCTCCGCAGACCTCGGGCCAGCGGGTGGGGTCTGGGTTGGCCATCATCGAGCCAAAGTCCAGCGCCCCGTCGTCCCCGCCTCGGTAGTCCACGCAGACCCCAGAGTCGTAGCCGTCTGCGCCAGGTGTGGTGCAGCGGGCCACCTCCCCCAGAAACTCGGCATGGTCGGTGATGCCGACGAAATCCAGGGGCGTGGTGAGCTGCAGCGCACGTCCACCGGTCAGCTCGATGGCCGACCCTCGAGCAAAATCGTGGGCATCGGTCGGGCTCATCTGGTTGTCGTAGACCCGGGCGTCGAACGAAAAGCCCGTGTGCACATGAAAATCACCGAACAAGGCGCGCCGGTCGGGGCGGAAGTCCGCGCAAGGCTCGCGCTGCTCGCTATAGGCAAACGGGTCTTCGCTGGGGGCACAGGCGAGTAGGGCGAGGATCAGCATGGTGGCAATCATATGTCACCGGGGCTGCCCAGCGGTTGGCGGCGGGCTATCTGGCACTGCGGAGGGTCCATGTCCCGAAAGTGGCTCATCTTCATCGCCATCGTCATCGCGACGTTCGCCCTAGATCAGTCGACCAAGTACTGGGTCTTCAACAACATCGACTACCGGTTCGGCTCCATTGACGTCATTCCAGGGTTCTTCGAGCTGGTCCATGCTCAGAATCCAGGCGCCCTCGCCGGCTTCCTCAAGAACTTCGAATACCGGCACTACGTCTTCCTGTCGTTCACGGTGTTTGCCCTCGGAATCGTGCTGCAGATGGTGCGCGAGCTCAAGCCCGACGACACCTTCCTGCCCGTGACGCTGTCACTCATCGCGGGCGGAGCGCTCGGCAACGCATGGGACCGCATCGACAAGGGAACGGTCACCGACTTCCTGCGCGTCTACACCGAGAACGAGACCATTGCCCCGCTGCTGCGAAGCTGGACCGGCGCGTCCGAATGGCCCAGTTTCAACGTCGCCGACATGGCCTTGGTCATCGGAGTGGGGCTGTTCTTGTTCCACTACCTCTTCCTCGAAGAGCCCGAGGGCGGCACCGAGAGCGACAGTACGCCTTCCGGGGCGGACAGCAGAGCCACAGCGGGCTAGAAGCCCGGCCTAGCCATGAGTTCCTCGCCCTTGAATGCCAAGACCTCCATCTTTGTCGGCCTGACCACGCTCGTTCTCGTGCTGGACCAGATCACCAAGTACTGGGTGTTCAACAACATCGCGTACGGCACTGGCGAGATCGTGGTCATTCCCGGCTTCTTCAGCTTGGTACACGCCCAGAACAAGGGCGCCGCATTCGGCGTGGCCGGCGACATGGAGTACCGACACATCCTGTTTCTCGGCTTCACCGTGGTCGCGTTCGCGGTCATCGTCGACCTGTTCCGGAAGCTTCCGTCCACAGACCGATTTGTATCGGGAATCCTGGGTTTGATCCTTGGCGGGGCCTTGGGCAACGCATGGGACCGAGTCGACAAGGGGTCGGTCACCGATTTCTTGCGCATCTACACCGAGTATCCACCGCTCGAAGCCTGGCTCATCGCCAACTTCAGGACCAATGAATGGCCCAGCTTCAACATCGCTGATTCGGCGTTGGTGATTGGCGTGTGCTTCTTCCTGGTCCACTACCTCTTCCTCGAAGAACCCGAGGACGAGCGCACCCCCTCCGAGGCCGAGACCGGCTGATGTACCCAATCATCTTCATCTTTCCCGAAGCCCTGCCGATTATCGGTGGCTTCCCGATTCACACCTACGGTTTCATGGGGGCCATCGGCTTCCTGGCACTGGTCTCGGTCGCCCTGTACCGAACCCGTGAAGCGGGCCTGAACCCCGACCGCGTCGTCGACGTCATCTTCTGGACCGCACTGGCCAGCATCGCGGGTTCCCGACTGGTCTATGTCGCCCAGAACCCCGCCCAATTCCAGACGTTGGGTCAGATCGTCAACATTCGGACCGGCGGCCTGGTCTTCTACGGCGCCCTGGTCACCGGCCTGCCCATCGGCGGCCTGCTGATGCGGCACTACGGGCTGCCCTTCTACAAGCTGATGGACATCTTCGCGACGGCCTTTCCCATTGGGCACACCCTGACCCGCATGGGCTGCTTTGCAGCCGGCTGCTGCTACGGCCAGCCGACCACCGGTCCCACTGGGGTCATGTTCAACCACCCGCTGGGCGTGGCCCCCCACGACGTGTTCCTGCATCCGACGCAGCTGTACGAAGCCAGCTACAACTTCCTCATCTTCCTGGTGGCAAACTGGTACTACCAGCGCCGCAAGTTCGATGGTTCTGTGATGCTGCTGTACTTGACGCTGTACGCGGTGGCCCGGTCCATCAACGAGACCTTCCGTGGCGACGAGACCCGTGGCTACTTCATGGAGTCCATCCTGGGACAGAACCTGTCCTACTCCCAGGGTGTGTCCATGGTGGTCGCCGCTGGCGCCATCGGCGTCTTCTTCATCGGTGCTCAGCGCGCAGCCAAGCTGACCCCAGCACCGGCCGCGGCTGCTGATGCTGACGACGCCCCGCCGAAGATGCGCGAAACAGCCGACGAATAGCCGAATCTCCGGGATATCCTGCGCCCAATGCATGTTCTGCTCGCCCTTTTGATCGGCTCCGCCTCTGCCCAAGAATGCGCGTTCAAAGCGCCTTCATCCGATCTCGACAAGGTGATGGACTCGGCTGAGAACGCCTACGCCGAACTGGATGTCGACGGCTTCGGGGCCAGCATGGATGAGCTGGCGATGCTGCTGCCCTGCCTGACCGACCGCGCCCCCGCCGAGACCATCTCTCGGGTTCACCTGGTCATGGGCATTCGCGCGTTCACTGACGGCAGCGAGGAGCGCGCCACCTGGGCGCTGACCGCGGGTCGGCGCGTGGACCAGTTTCAGCCGCTGGCCGAAGCACTCGTCCCCCAGGGCCACCCGATTCGGCTGATGTACGAGCGCGTCGAGCTCGACAAGCCCGACCCCAAAGAGGGTGTCGCCTCGCCGCGCGAAGGCGCCCTGCTCTTTGACGGCGCCCAAGGCGTCGAGCGACCGACCGGGCGGGCAACCCTGGTTCAGATCTTGGGTGCCGACGGCACACCGATTGGCGGCGGCTACGCATTCCCCGGCGACAAGCTGCCCTGGTACGCGGCAAAGGCGGCCAACACCCCCGTCCCGACGGTCGAAGAGCCCCCCGAACAGCCTGACGAGCCCGTCGTGTTGCCCACCAAGCCCAAACCCGAACCCACATCAAAGGGAATCTCGCCAGTCGTGTTTGCCGGAGCGGGAACAGCGGTTCTAGGCGGCTTGGCACTCGGGGCTGCTGCGATGA
>CAYYHT010000058.1:0-17655 GCA_964471355.1 uncultured Enterobacteriaceae bacterium | reverse complement strand
GAGGCCGTGGTTGAGCAAGAAGCCGAGGTCGAGGCGCAGCCCGACAGCGAACCGGAGCCGGACGTCGAACCAGAGATCGCACTCCAGGCAGAACCCGACGCGGAGGAAGAGGAAGAGGAGCGGCCGTGGATTCCCGAGCACATGAAGGGCAAGACGATCGACGCCCGAACGAGCGCGGCCCTAAAGAAGATGTGGGAGTCGAAAACCGGCTTCAAGCCGAGTCAGCGTCCGCGATACCGTCCCGGAAAGGACGGCGAGGTCCTCGACAACGCACCTGTACAAGAGGGCCCCGCCAAGATCGACCGTCGCCCGCCGCGCCCGCGCAAGGCCGGAGGCGGCATGGACGACCTGTTCGGTGGACCCGGCGACCGAATGCGAATCGGAGCCCGCGACAAGAAGAAGAAGGACTAGCGGCGTGGGGTCGAATCATGACAAGGAGCGGCGAGCTTCGTCTCGCCGGTTCCCCCGACCGAGCGGATCGAGGGCGAGACTTAGCCCGCCCCTCCTTGTCGCTATCCAGGCGAACTTCGGACTCAACCCACGCTGCTAGACGCCGCCGGCAACAAGCGTGGGAACCCAGGCGGACAGCGACTGCCCCAGCTCGATGGCTCGCGTCTTTTGCAGGTTGTGGCCGCCGTCTGCGAATGCGATGCGCGGACCGGTCGAGGTGTGCCAGTACAGCTCCTCGCTGATCGCCGGCTCGACCAGCGGGTCGTCCTCGGTCCAAGCCACCAGAGTCGGCACCTCGAGTGCCGATAGATTCGCCTTGTGGCGTGCAAAAGACAGCCACGCCACTCGGTGCACGGTGTTGACCAGCGCGTCGTCCTCGAGCGACTTGGGAAAGCCCGCCTTGATGTAGCCGGCGCGCAGCCGTCCCATCAGACGCCGCCGCAATGGGCCCACCCGCAGGGCCATCGACAGGGTCTTCCATGGTCCGAAGCTTCGACGCCCGCGATGGTCGCGGATGCCCACACTGGCCAGCAGAGCCAGCCCCTTGACCCGAACCGGCTCACGGGCGGCCAGCTCTGTCGCCAGGGCTCCACCAAAGCTGTGCCCCAGCACCACCGCCTCGCGAATGTCGAGCGCGTCGAGCACATGGCTCAGGAACTCTCCGCGTGGAGCCAACCGTGCGCCGGGCTCCGTCGACAGTGGAGTCCCGCCAAAACCCGGCTGGTCGACCCGAATGAAGCGAATCTGATGCAGCTCGGGGGCCAGCCAGCGAAAGTCACGGACCGAGCCAGGCAGACCGTGAACCGCCAGCACGACGGGGCCTTCGCCCTCATCGGTGTAGCTGAATGGTCCGGTGGGGGTCTGTGCAGTCTGGACCGGTGGGTCTGACGGGTGTTCCGGGATCACGCTTGGCGTCGCCGGCGCAGCAGCAGAGGCAACAGCAGCAGCGCCGCCAACCCTGTCTCGTCGCCGCCGCCCTTGCACCCGCAGCCGCCTTGTTGGTCTGCATCGGGGGGGCCTGCCTGCTCGGGCAATGCGCTGTGCCAATTGCCGGTATTTCGAGCGTCATGGTGCACTGCAGCCCACTGCACGTCCTGGTCAGCGCGGCCCTGTGTGGTCCAAGCGAACAGGGCGCCTTCGCGGGTGCCAACGACGACGTCGAGGAACCCGTCGCCGTCGATATCTCCAACCGCAGGGGCGCCTAGAATCCAGCCGCCGGTGAACTTGGGCCAGCCGTCCGCAAGCCGACCGGTGTGGTCCCAGGCGTAGAGGAAGTAGCCGCCGCTGCCATACAGAACGTCTGGCGTGCCGTCGCCCGAGACGTCGGCGATGCTCGGAGCGACCAGGAAGCTGACGTCATCGACCTGCTTGGGGAAGCCGATGAATGCATCGCCGGTGGCACTGTCCCAGGCGCCGACGGCGTGTTGGTAGTCGAATCGGTGGAAGCTGGGCAGCGAGACCAGGTAGTCCACTGTGGCGCCGCCCACGACGAAGTCAGGCAGCCCGTCGGCGTTCAGGTCCCCGAAGGCTGGATTGGTCGCCATGCCGACGAACGCACCCGCATCGACATTGCTGTTGGTGCCGAAGTCGCCCTGCACGTACCCGATGTCCAGTGCGCTCTCGCCGTCTTCGTAGATCAGGTCGGCAGAACCGAGCATGGCGTTGCTGGCCAGCTCGAGGGTGCCGTCGCCGTCGATATCTGCCATGGCGATGGCAGCGGGGTGCCCCTCGCCCAGCACCGGCAACACGGTCTGGTTGATGAGTCCGTCGCGCTTCTGTGGCCATCCAGGCCAGATCGTCGCGGTCGGCAGGTCGACCAAATAGGCCAAGCCCGCAGCACCTCGAGGGACTTCGTTGGTGCCAATCGCGGCGTCGAGGGAGCCGTCGTTGTCGACATCACCGAGTGCGGGGGAGCCCAGGATTCGGTACCCGGCCTGTCCGCAGGTGTCGTCCGTCAAGCACAGCTCGATCGGATAGCCGGCGAACAAGCTGCCGTCTCCCTGCCACACGTACAGCCGTTGGTCCATGCCTCCCAGCACAATCTCGTCGTCGCCATCGCCATCGATATCGCCGAGCGACGGAGCCGAGCTGATGCCATTGTCGTAGCCAAAGCCCTTTGTCATCTCGGCTTCTTCGCGGCCCTCGATGCTGACGGGAAAGCCCGCAACTTCGGACCCGTCATGGTGCCAGGCAAACACTCGGCCGCGCAGGGTCGCGACGATGATCTCGACATCGCCATCGCCGTCCACGTCGCCAATTCCCGGAGCCGCAACCACACCGTCTGTGGGTGTGCGCACGCTGCCCGACGCATAGGCCTCGGCCTGGCTCCATCCGGCATCGATGCCCGCAATGGGGGCGGTCTCGACCGGGAAGCCGGCAAGCTCGCTGCCGTCGTGCTGCAGCACATGCAGCACGCCGCTGGCGTCGACCTGAACGATCTCGAGGTCGGTGTCGCCATCAAAGTCCCACAGCTGCGGCGGCGGCTCGAGGGAGCCACCGAGCGTCAGCGGGAAGCCTGGACGCAGGGTCGAGTCGGCCTGAACCCAGAAGCCATGACGCTCTTCGGTCTGGTTCCCATCAGCATCTGTTGCGACGACCCGCACGGTGACCATGGGCTCGTGCGCGCGGTCGAAGCGCAGCTCGACGGTCTCGCCGCCCAGGTCGCGGAACTCGGTGGTGCCAAAGCCTGACACGTCGATCTCGGCCAGGGTGCCGTCCGCATCGCCTGAGCCGCTTGCGACCTCGGTCCACGACTCAGGTGCCGGTCCGTGCCCAATCTCGACCACCCAGTCCACACCGGTTGAGTGGGGTGCAGCGATGGTGCCTTCGACCGCGACAAGTCCACCGGCCGGGTCCTTCCACGAGAACCATCCAGGGCTGACCAGCCGTACTTGCGGCGGGATCTTTCCTTCAAAAACCCGCTGGACGGCCCGCCCGATGTTGAGTCGGCCGTAGCCGTAGTAGGCGTCGAAGCCCTCTTGACTCGGGTAGGTGCGCGCCTCGGCGAGATCTGCGTCCGACAGCCACACATCATCGACACTGCCCCGCAGCAGCGACCGAACTTCATCGGGAGTCAGGTCGACCCCGGCGTCGAGCCCGGCCGAGGTCAGCAGTCCGAGTGCCCCTGCAGTGATGGCGGTGGAGTCCGTCGCACAGCCGCTCTTGCCCACAACAAGGTCCACGCGTGGGCCGTAGTTGTTGCAGTTGTTGAAGTTGAGGAAGGTGGTCACGTCCTCGTTGGACGAGTTGTCCGGACGCACGGTGTGCACGTACAGAATCGGGTCGTCGGCACTTGGGAAGTTGTGATGGTAGCTGTTCTCGTCCCCTGCGGCCGCCACCATGGTGATGCCGCGGGAGTCTGCGTACTCGATGGCATCGGCGGCCTGCTCGGGGTGGCTGAGCGCGCCAATCGCACTGCCAATGACCCGCACACCACGATCTGCAGCGTAGGCATAGGCTAGGCCGACACGGTCCCCATCGGTGATGAAGGTGTCGCCCGTTCGAAGCGGAAGGATCGGGCAATTCGGGCAGATGCCGATGCCTCCGCCGTCGCCACCCTCTTGGGCGGCAGTCTTCATGACCCCGGTGCCATGGCTGGCATAGCCCTGTTGATACGAGGCGAAGGGGTCGTTGTCCATGCCAAAGAAGTCCCACCCGGCGATGTCGTCGACGTAGCCGTTGCCGTCGTCGTCGACGCCGTCCGAGAAGGTGTAGATCAGGTCGCTGGGGTCCAGGCGGTCGTCGGCCCGGTCGCGGCCCGCAGTGATGTCGATGCGGCCGTCTTCGGCGTAGTCGCTGATGTTGAAGATGCCGTTGCCGTCCAGGTCCTCGACCTCTTCGCCGGCGGCGTTGAGTGGGGTTGGCAGCTCGGCTCGATTCAACAGAATCTTGGTGGACAGGTCGCCCCAATAGATACCGGAATCGGTGATGGCGATCGGGACGTCCCATCGACCCGTGCTGTAGCGGAAGGCCACATCGAGGCTCATGCCGGATGGCATGTCCTTTTCGGCATCGCGCAGGCTCTCGCTCCACGATGGAGCCCAGGAAATGTACTCCCATCCTGTCGAGAAATCGCTGGGACAGGCGTCGCCCGTCTGATCGACGCCGCAGTCCGGGTACACGGGCAAGGGGAGCTCGGCAGAAGCGGACAGCATGAGCAGCAAAGAAAGCATGGCGGGGGCCTTGTAACCCATGACCGGGCCGATCCGCGCGCGTTACCTGCGCGCCATGAAGTTCAAACTCACCCATGTCTTCCCCTGCACCCCCGCCGAGTTCTTTGCTCTGCTCGACGATCCAGATTTCGAGGCCATGCAGAGCGAAGTGAGCAACGTCCAGCGAACCCGTCTCGAGCTGATTGAGCGGCCTGACGGCACCAAACGCAAGGTCGTGCGCTGCAAGCCCGACCGCGATGTACCGCGCGTGCTCAAGGCCTTTGTGGGACCCGACGGCATCGTCTACCACCAGATCAACGAGACCGATGCCGCCAACGGAAAGCTGGTCTGGTCCATCGAGATCCAGGGCCTGTCCGACCGCGTCAGTGTCGGAGGTGACACAAGCGTCGTCGCCCATCCAGACGGCTGCGAGCGCACAATGGCTGGAGAGGTCACCGTGAACGTGCGCTTCGTCGGGGGCAAGATCGAGCAGTACGTCGGCGACCAGATCAAGAGCGGCTACGACAAGACCGCCCGGGCCATCAAGAAGTTCATCGAAGCGCGAGCGTCGTAGCGCCGCCTAGATGCCGGTGTCGCCCCTGCGAGCACAGCGCGACACGATCTGAGTGACCGCCGCACAAGGCCCTGTCACATCGAGACGGACGCCGTCTGCGCTGCAGAACGGACTGGACACAGAACAGGTCGTCGCGTCCAGCCGATTGATGCAAGCCGACACCTGGGCTTTGTGGGTGACGAACGCCGCAGTCAGGCCTTCGCACTCATTGGACTGGCCCTTGAGGTTGTCGAAACAAGACTGTGCGCTCGGGAAGGTCGCCTGGGTTGGACAGGTGTCCTTTTGCGACGCCACACAACCGGGCTCGGTGTACACGCGGCACACCGCTGCGATGTACCGGTCGCGCAGGGGAATCAACTCGGGTGAGTCGTCGACAATCGGAGCGTCGACACGCACGACTTCATCGACCACTACACGAGGCTCACCGCAGCCGGCGAGCAGTAGCAGCAGCATTGCGCTCATTGGGACAGACTCAGATCGACGTGGTAGCTCGCATCGCCGTGAATGTTCAGCTTCTCGGCGATCAGAATGCCGTACACCTGTCCGGTTCCTTTGACCTTCATCATGGCGTTGGGAGCGATGATGGAGGCCTCGAGCTCGCTTGACGAGTCGATGTCGACTTTGTTGCCCGTGGCGCGGATATCGAGCCGACCGGGACTGCCGCCGGTGTCGACCGTGGCCCCATCGACCACGTTGACATTTCCATCGACGAAGATGGTCACGTTGCCGGTGACCGTCAGTGTGGCTTGGTTCTGCACAATCATGCTGCCGAAGTAGTAGACGCCAGGCGGAATGGTGATGCTGTCGCTGCCGTTGAGGTTGAAGTCGTACCTTGTACCAGAACCTTCAAACGGGTCATTGCCCAAGTCGGTCAGACCTAGCGACCCGTTGTTGTTGCTGGCCTGAGCCGCGCTGACGTCGACGGTCGGAAACGGTACGTCGTCAACGAGCTGTTCGACCACGCCAGTGACCGTGACGGACGACCCAACCGAAATGGAGTCCCCCCAATAGACATTGCCGCGGATGTAGGAGTTGCCCTCCATGACAATGTCGCCGTTGCCCGCCATGCTGACGTCCCTGGCCAAGCCCGCGCTGTATGGACCTTCACGAGAATCCCAAGCGTCAACATAGGCGTCGTCATTGGTCCACATATTCTTGCCGGCGATGATGCTGACGCAGTCATTGCACGCCTGCCAGGCCAATCCAGACACGTAGTCAAACCCCGTGTCGCCGATGTAGACGGTGCCCGCGTTGCCTGGCGACAGCGAGTACAGGTGCGATCGCGCCAAGTCAGGACCGCCACCGCTTGGCGAGCCGCTGATGGCTGCAAAGAGCTCGCCGCTGCGGTCAACGGAAAGGGCCACGGCACGCCCATCGAGGCCCGTGTCGCCAACGAGTGTCGCCGCTCCGGTCGACAGATCGATGCTGTACAGCTCGACACTGCGAGTGACCTTTTCGGTGGCGGTCAGCAGGTAGAATTTGCCGTCAACGACCTTTCCACCTCGTGAATAGGGCGTGATTCCAAGTGGTCCGATCGGTGTACACGACCCATTGGCGGGATTCACCTCGACCAGGTACCCCATCGGAACCCAAAAGCCGCCTACAGGCTCCCACACCGAGGACACACCGTAGAGTTTTCCGCCCCAGAATCCCATGGCAGCCACGTTGTGGTACACGCCCTGTGAATCAACGAGGGTGCCCATCACCTGAGCCACCGATTGATTAATTCGGTCCAGCCTTACCAGCTGGTGCTGTCCCCCACCCATGGGCTGTACCGCGAACAAATCTTCGCTCGAACCATCAAAGGCGAGTGCGAAGCCGCGGTTGTTCATTCGGGCTTCAAACGAGCCTTCGGCGGTGTTCTGATCGATGGAGATCACATCGCCGCTGCCCACGGGAGCGCCGTTCGCACCATCTTTGTTGTGGGTCAGTCCCATCATTGTGAACGGCTCGGCACTCCACGCTGGGCTGGCAAGAGCCAACCCCATCAGAGTCACTGCGGCCAAGTTGGCAGAGAAAGACATCACGTTCGCATTGTACCGTGATCATCGAGGCGATCTCAACCGGTTGTCGAGAAGCTGTCAAGCCTGCGCCAGGAGCCGTTTGACAGCGATCAGCCTACGCGCTGCTTCACAAACCTGCCGATCCCCTCGAACCGGTCGCGAGACTGCTTGAGGAAGGGAGCGAGGAAGTATCCGTCGTGAACCATGCAGTCCCACTCGTGGTACTCGTGCGCCACTCGCTGGTCTCTGAGCTTGCCGACGAATTCTCGAACCTGGTCGATGAATAGCTCGCACTCACCGGCCTCGACGAACAGCGGCGGCAGCTCTCGCAGGTTGGCGTAGATCGGCGAGATGTCGGGATTGGACGGGTCTGCACCCGCCAAGTAGGCCTCGCCCCAGACCTCGATACCCCGCAGCGTGATCCAGTCGTACTTCTCGTTGTGAATCAGGCTGCCTCCCGTCGCGGTCAGGTCAACCCATGGAGAGAGCAGCACGGCTCCGGCCGGCATGTCTCGGTCGGCTTCCCTCGCGTGGGCACACACGACCAATGCCAGGGCACCTCCGGCGCTGTCACCGCCCACCACAATCCGATCCGCGTCGACCTGGCCCAGCAGAGCTTCGTAGACGGCATCGGCATCTTCGACAGCGGCCGGGTACGGGTCCTCGGGACCTCGTCGATAGTCGGGTACAAACACTCGGCAATGCCCCGCTAGCGCCAGTCGAATCGCCAAATCGGCATGGGTCCGGCTCGAGCCGATGACGTAGCCGCCTCCATGAAACCACAGCAGCACAGGCAACGGACCCGCGGGTTCTTTGGGCGCGAACCAGCGACCGGGCACCCCGCCTTCAGTGCGCTTCTCGATGTCGACCTTGCGGCGCAGCAGCGATGGCAGGGCCAGTTGTTCTGCGGCCCGACGTGCGCGAACAGGGTCTTCGCTGCCCTGACCGCTGTCGCTGCGCATGGCCCGGACGAGCGTTTCCTGGGCCACGCTCCAGGACGGATGCATGCGTCGTCCGAGCATGCGCGAGACCACCGTGCGCGCGAATCGCCCACCGATGCGTCTCAGAGTTCGAACCGCCTGATTCATGGCCATCGGCGGCGCGTCACTCCAAACAAGCCCAGCACCAGCATCCAGCCCACACGCGGCGACCGCCCCGCGTCGCAGCCGCATCCCTCATCTACAGGGTCTCCGCCTCCATCGGTGCGCCATTGGCCGTCGGACCATTGGGCGCCTGGGTCGTCGAAGTCACAGTCTCCCCAGCCATAGCTGCCGTCATAGGGGAACCGGGCCATAGCGCCATCGATGTCGGCCTCGAAGTGGTACATCACGCAGCTCTCGAGCGGCAGATCTCCGGCCCAGCTGTACATGCCCTGCCCGGCCTCACCCCACTCCAGGCTCATGGGGTGGGGGATCCCGTTCATCACGACCTCGAATCGCTCCGGAGGCCGCCCAGCAGCGTCGTACCAGTCTGCATAGAAGCCGACGGAAATCGAGGGAATCGCCGGCGTGTGCACGCCCATCGCGATGGACACCGGCAGAATGGGGTCGCCGCCAAAGTCTTGGGTGCGCAGGGCCCCGTTCACACCGGTGCCAAGCTCGGACCAGTCGGCATCCATGATGTTGCCCCGATGGCCATCGGTCGAGCACATCCAGCCCTGAAGCACCGCCGCGCGATGGTCGGGGTAGCCCTGGCTGATGTTCTCGCCCACAGCACTGCTGCCGTAGTACTGCGCAATGCGAATCAGGCCGTCGGTGCCATCGCTGCTGGCGTGGTCGAAAAAGTCATTGTCGGCCATGTCGTCGGTGTGGAAACGAGCGGCGCGAGTGAGGTTGTGGTCCCAGCGGAGCGCAGGCTTGCCGGTGCGTTCGTCGTCTGTGAACACATCCACCGAGCAGCCGCCGGCCGTGTAGTGCGGCTCGTGGGCCTCGGGGTCGAGTCGCGCTGCATTGGTCCAGTGGTGCAGCACGCGCTCATCGTAGGTCGGGTAGCCATCGACGGCGTCTCCGTAGGCGGCGCTCGCAACTGCACTGATCAGCCAGATCATGCGGTAGATTAGCAGCCGCTCGGAGGCCTGTGTGCTCCTTCTGCTTGCATCTCTGGCCCTCGCAGACGGGCCAACCCGCGATATCCCCGGCGAGGTCATGCCAGATCGCCATTGGGATCTGCAGCATCTAGAGCTCGACCTCACCATCGATGTGCCTGCAGGCACCGTCGCGGGCACGGCCACCCATACCGTGGCCCCCATCGGCGCTCCTCACCGCTGGCTGCGCCTGCATCAGGTGGCATTGGACATCAGCAAGGTGACAGTCAACGGCAGGACCGTCGAGGGCTGGCGCACCGGCGAACAGACCCTCGACATCCCCATGCCGTCGTCCGGTGATGCACACGAGGTCTCGATCACCTACACCGCCGCCCCCGAATCTGGAATCCACTTCCGAGACCCGAAAGGGAGTGCTGACCCCGTCGTCGAGGTGTGGAGCCAGGGCGAGAACACCAACAACCGGTTCTGGTACCCCGGCTGGGACCACCCCTCTGACCGCTTTACCGTGACAGGCCGCTACACCGTTCCCGAGGGGCTCTCGGCCTACGCCAACGGCGTGCTCAAGGCCGAGCCGACCACCGCAGAAGGCTGGACCACCTTCGAATACGAGATGAAGCACCAGGTGGTGAACTACCTCGTCACGCTCACCGTGGGCGACTACGAGCTGTACACCGACAAGACGCGCATCCCCTTCGAGTACGTCGTTCCCAAGGGCACTGGCGAGCAGGCAGCCAAGCGCGGTCTCGACGGCGTCAAAGACCAGCTGGCCTTCTTTGACGAGCTGCTGGGGGCGCCCTATCCCTACCCGGTCTACCGCCAAGTCGTGGTCAGCCGCTTTCTGTACAGCGGCATGGAGAACACCACTCAGACCACTCTGGGCGACCACCTGCTGCTGCGCGAGCCCGATTGGCGTGGCTGGCGAACGGAAGCGGTCGTCTCTCACGAGCTGGCCCACCAATGGTTCGGCGACTGGATGACCTGCTACGGCTGGCGCGAGCTGTGGCTGAACGAGGGCTTCGCCAAGTACTACGAGATTCGCTGGCTCGAGCAGCACCACGGCGAAGAGGCCGTCGCCACCCTGTGGCGTGGCAACCGCCGCTCTGCAATGGGCAGCCCCAAGCGCCCCATGGCGACGCGGTCGTGGAGCAAAGACGGCAAGCACGACCATGTGCGGGTCTATTCACGAGGAGCATCCGTGCTCCGACTGCTTGAGCACCACTTGGGTCGCGAGGTCTTCGACGCCGGCATTCGCCGCTATGTGGCCGAGAACCAGGACCGCATGGTCGAGTCCGAGGACCTCAGAAGGGCACTCGAAGACGAGTCTGGCAAGCAGCTTGGATGGCTCTTCGATCAGTTCGTCACGGGTGTGGGCTTCCCATCCGCCGAGACCAGCTGGACCCATGACGAGGGCGAGCTGGTGCTGAACATCGAGCAGACGACCAAGGACACAACGCCCTACTCCCTGCCCATCGATGTCGAGATCGGCCTGGCCAAGGGCACTCCAATGCGGCGAACGATCTGGCTGGGCGAAGGCGCGACAAAGCTGGTGCTGGACCTGGACGAACCACCGCTCTGGGTGGCCTTCGACCCGTACGGGGCCGCCCTGGTCCACCTCGACGAGACCCAAGAGAGCGGCGCCTGGACCGACCAGCTCGAGCACAGCCCGTCAGCCTATGCGCAGCTCGTCGCGATGGCGCAGCTGGGCAAGGCCAAGGCAACCCCGGAGTCCGTCACGGCACTGACCGCGGCACTGCAAGACACCGACCGGCATGTGCGACTGCGCATGCTCGCCGCCGATCCGCTGGGAGAGTTGAGCTCGCCCGAGTCCATCGACGCCCTGCTGGCCTGCACCTCAAAGGGACCAAGCCAAGTCAGGGAGCGCTGCATCGATGCGTTGGAGCAGGTACCGGCCGAAGATGCCGTGGTCGACAAGCTTGCCCAGCTGATGGGCGATGACGACCTGTGGGTCTCGGCATCCGCGATGCTCATCCTGGCCGAGCACGACGACGAGCGCGCCTTGTCGACGGCCCGCAAGCAGCTCAAGAAGCGGCCCGAGGCCGGTCAAAACGACCTGGGCATCACAGCCCCCCTCAAGGTCATCCAGAAACGTGGCTCGGACAAAGACCTCAAGACCCTGTACCAGTACGCCGCCGTCACCGAGTCCCGGGACATCCGCATCTCAGCAGCGCGAGCCATGACTGTCCGCATCGAGGACATGGACGAGGAACAGGCCGCCAAGCATCGCGCCGACGCCACCGACGCACTGATGCCCATCATCCACGACCCAGACCTCAAGCTGCGGCTTCGCGTCATCGGCTACATCGGTCGCATCGGCGACGATCGGGCCGAAGCCGCGCTGCGGGCGTTGTCCAAGACGACCACCATCGACGAGCTGGCCGAAAGAGCCGCCAAGGCCGCAGCCAAGATTCGGAACCGAGGCACTGACGACGCAAAAGAGAAGCCCAAGGACGAGGACGACATCAGCCTGGGAGATCGTGTCGACGACATGGAAGAGCGCCTGAAGCGGCTAGAAGACCGCTACTGAGTCGGCACGGTCGCGCGAATCACCGCGTCCCCAAGCCAGCCGGCGTGCGCCAAAGGGACCCCCGCCTGGCTGATCAGCGAGCGTCCACTGAACCACGCGTGTCGGTCGAGTCCATAGGTGTTGGCGGCGACCAGCGTGATGTCGGGGCGCAAGCGGCGTCGCCAGTAGTTCCAGACCCGGCTGAACTCTTCGACCCAGTTCGTGGGAAAGGCGAGCACGTCGATGTCGTTGGCCGCCAGCCACGTGGTGAACCCGTCGTCGTTGATGTCCATGCAGATGCCGGTGCTAAAGCGCCCCCAGTCGGTGTCGAACGCCCGATAGCCACTGTCCCCCGGGGTCGCCCAGGGCAAATCGTCGACGTAGAGCATGGTCTTTCGGTACACAAAGGACAGCTCGCCCGTCGGATCGATGACGAGCGCGCTGTTGAAGAATCGATCCGCGTCTCTCTCGGGAAAACCCACCACCATCCAGCAGGCGTGCTCCCGCGCAATCGGGGACATCGCCGCCAATGTCTGCCCATCCGCCGGTTCAGCCACCTGCGCGACAGCGGCCTTGTCGGGGTAGATGTACCGGGTTGCGGCCATCTCGGGAAGCACCACCAGATCGGCATTCGATGCGGCAGCCGCAGTGAGCTGAGCCAGCCGCGCCAGCGATGCCGACTTGTCGCCCTTGATTCCCTTGAACTGCACAGCGGCAAGTCTCATAGGAATCGAGTAACCTTCATCTGACGGGGCTCTCAACAAGCCCAGAGGTTCCTATGCGCCCGCTAATGATGTCCGTGCTGATCGGCGGCCTTGTGTCGTGCATGGGGCAGTCCGGCGATCCGTTCGAGACGGACATCGAGACGGACACCGACACCGACACCGACACCGACTCCGACTCCGACTCCGACGCTGACACCGATTCCGACACGGATACGGACATCGACACGGACACGGACACCGACACCGACACCGACACCGATCCGCCTATCGACACCATTCCCGGAGTCCAGACCGGCGGTATCGCAGCAAGCGAGATGGTTCAGATTGACGGCGTCGTGGTCACAGCCACATGGGTGCAGCACATCTGGGTGGGCGAGGTGGCGGGGGGGCCAAACACCGGCATTCGCGTGGTGGCCGGGGCCTCGCACGGGCGAGTCATCGGCGAGGAGCTCGACATCACCGGGTTCATCCAAGAGACCACGGACTCCACCGGATTTGAGGTGACCGAGATCGACGCGAGCCTGATCGTTGCCACCGGAGTCACCGACGCCGTCACGCCGACGTCCGTCACCACTTCTGATCTCGAGGCCGCCGTCGGCGAGCCCTACGAAGGTGTTCTGGTCACCCTCACCGGCGCCACTTTCGTCTCGAGCGGACCGGGCCTTGCTCAGTTCACGGTTGGGGACGGCCTAGTCATCGACCTGGACTTGATGCCAGCCAGTGATTTCGTGCCGATCACCTCGGGTGCCGCAGGGACAACTTGGACCTCGATCACCGGGGTCGTCGATGGGCGTGATGGTGGCTACGTCCTCAGAGCGCGAACCCCGGCGGACCTCGTCGAATAGCGTGCCGGAGAGGCGATGAAAGAACTGTTGATCGGGTCGACCACGCTGCTGGTGGGCCTCGCGATTGGCGGCCTGTGGCCACTGTCCCAGGTGCGCGACCTAGAACAACAGCTTGCCAATGCCGAGACCCCCGAGTGCCGCAGCAGGCCCGGTGCCGACCTGGCCGGCATGCTGCACGGCCGTCCGCTGCAGCCCGACGACCCCGAGTCCTGGGAGCGCGAGGTGGGGGACGCGCCGGTCACCGAACCAGTGGACCAGGCGCCTGTCGACGTCCCCGAGGGCAATGATGAGCCCACACCGGACGCCGCACAAGACACCGGGGACCCGATCGAGGAAAGCGAGGAAGGCGACGAGGGACTGAGCCCCGACGAGCAGATGGACGCCATGCGGACCGCTATGGAAATTCGCCGAAAAGCGGCTCGAAACGCACTGATCGACGAGGCCGGGCTGGACGACGATCAGCTCGAGCAGTTTGACGGCGTGGTGGACCACATGAACGATCAGCTCGAGGATGTCTCGCGCACGTTCATGGACCGACTCGACGAGACCGGCATGGAGCCAAGCCGCCGGGACATGATGGTGTTTGCCGCAGACACCCTCGATGTATTGCTCGAGGCTGACGACGGCTTTGGGGACTCGATGGATGCCGAACAAATGCAGGCGGCATCCGAAGAAGCCGTCGACCCGTTGCAGTACATCGACCCCGCACTCGTAGACCTGCTCAAGGAACTCGACAACCAGAGGAGCGAGTGACGTTCGGCCTTTCAATTCGCGACGCATGGCTGATCGCGCGCTTCGAGCTGCTCCGTGCCATTCGAACCTGGCGGGCCGTGCTGTTGATCGCCCTGTACCTCGTCGCCGCCGGCGGAGCCGCCTACCTGTTCAGCCAGTTGATCTGGCTGTTCGAGACCCAGCTGGCCGAGACCCTCGGTGCTGCCGCCCCCAGTCGGCCCGGCAGCCTGCTGGCCGAGCTGCTCAAGAGTCGCGGCCTGAAGCGAATGTTCGCCGCCATGGCCGGGGACGAAGCCGCCGTGCAGGGCATGCTGCAGTACTCTCCGCTGGCCATTCTGCACCTGTGGTTTGGCATGGTTCTGGCTCCGTTCTTTGCCGCCACCACCTCGGCCGAGACCATCGCCCTGGACATGAACAGCAGGGCGCTCCGCTTCGAGGTCATGCGCACGGGGCGGACCGAGCTGGTCATGGGCCGCTATGCGGGACAAGTCGGGTTGGTGGGCCTGGCCACGTTCATGTCGATTCCCGCGACGTGGGGCATCGGCGCCTTCTATATGCTGGGTCATCAGCCCATCGATCTGGCGATCGATCTGGTCTGGCTGTCCCTGCGTGCCTGGTTCATCGCGATGCCCTTCGTCGGCATGGGGGTGCTGTGCAGCCAGCTGACATCCTCACCAGCGTGGGCTCGCATCATGGCGCTGGGCATGGTGGTCGGCAGCTGGGTGCTCACCGGCGTCGCCCGCTACTACCGCGACATCCCTGAATCCAGCGTGATCTGGGACGTCATCCTGACGCTGCTTCCCCAGGGCTGGATGCGCACCATGTGGCTGATGGATGGCGGCTGGATGGTCGCCGCGCTGATCTGCACAGCCATGGGCATCACCATCGCGGGCATGGGCATTGTGCGCTTTCGACGGAGAGACCTATGAAGAACGCCCTCTCCTTTTCGGACGTGACCAAGCGCTACTCCCGCAACGCCCGCCCTGCCCTGGACAACCTGTCCTGCCAGTTCCCGACCGGTGCCATCAGCGGTCTGCTGGGGCCCAATGGCGCCGGCAAGACCACCGCCTTCTCGCTGGTCGGCGGATTCCTGAGCGCCGACTCCGGCGAGATGCGCATCTTGGGTGACACCGGCTTCGACCCATGGCGGCTCAAGGGCCACCTGGGCCTGCTGCCGCAAGACGCCGAGCTTCCCGACCGACACACCCCATCCGAGCTGCTGGATCACTTGGCACGACTGCAAGGCATGAGCGGTGCCGACGCCGGCAACGAGGCCCGGCGCTTGTGCGAGCTGGTCAACCTCGATGACCGCGCCCACGACCGGATTGCCTCCCTCTCCCACGGCATGCGTCGCCGGGTGGCAGTGGCCAGCGCGTTGATCGGCACCCCCAAGCTGGTCCTGCTCGACGAGCCCACCGCGGGGCTGGACCCCGTTCAGGCCGCGTCATTGCGTGCAGCCCTGGGCCGCATGCGAGGCAAGCTGACCATGGTTGTCAGCAGCCACAACATCGATGAGATCGAGAAGCTCGCCGACCACGTGGTCATGATGGACCGAGGCAAATGCGTGCGGCAGGGCAGCATGGGCGACGTCACAGGCTCCAGCCAGCTGGTTCATTGGCAGCTTGGCGAGGGCAATGTGCCGCTCGAGGAGCTCAATGTTGCGTTGCCCGGTCACACGCTGACTGTCAAAGGGCGGGTGTTGACTGTCGAGGCCGGCGAGGACGCAGACTTGGACGCAACCAGCGTGATCATCATGGCCAAGCTGGCCGCAGCGGGCGTGGCTCTGCGTGGCGTCAAGCGCGGCGAAAGCCTTGAACAGAGCTTCCTGAATCAGACGCGCTGAATCACTGGTCCCGGGAGCGGGCGACCAGGCTGCGCAGGCGTCGCAGGTCGATGGGCTTGTCGAGGCGCCGGTCCTCGGACAGCTTGTCGCAGAACGTGCGCGCCTCGGGCGTGACCGCACCACCGGTGGCAAAGACGAAGCGTGAGGCGACGGCTCGGTGGGCCTCGTTGACCTTGTGGTACAGCTCGGAGCCAGACATCTGCGGCATCATCATGTCGCACAGAATCAGGTCAAACTGGGCGTCGCTGGACAACAACTCAAACGCCTGTTCCCCCGAGGATACGCACACGACGTCGACGCCCTCGGTCGTCAAGAACCGCGACAAGGCGCGGCGAATCTGGTCCTCGTCATCGATGACCAAGACCCGACGTTGGGCGTTGACCGCGCGACTGGGATCTGTGGGAAGAAGCGTGATTTCCTCATCCAGCTCGACCCCTGGAAGGGTCACAATCGCCGTGGTGCCCTCGCCTAGCTTGCTTGAGATCTGCAGGGTCCCTCCCATTTCTCGCACCAGCCGCCGGCAGATCGCTAGGCCCAGACCGGTGCCTCCATCATCGCCTTTGGAGGTATAGAACGGCTCGAAAATGCGCTCGAGGTCTTCGGCTGCAATTCCCTCGCCTTGGTCGACAAACGCGATGACTGCGGTGCCGTCCGCGGCCGTTCGCGTACTGACGGTGATGGGCCGGTTGTCGCTGCCTTCGGGCGTGGCCTGAGCCGCATTGACGATGAGATTGAGGAACACCTGACCCAGGCGCGCGGAGCTGGCACACACCCGGGGGATCGGCTCGAACTGCGTGACCAACTCGGTGCGGTAGCGGGTCTCGCTGGCGGCCATTCGAATGGCGGTCTCGAGGGTATCCCTGGGCTCGATGACCTCGACCCGGTCGTTCCTGCGGGCAATCGCGCGCAGATCCGACACAATCACCGAGACCCGATCGGCGCCGTCGAGGGCATCTGACAGTGTCTCGGCCAAAGACGCATCGTCTGGATGGTCGGCCAACACCCGACGAATGGCCACCTCGAGGTTTAGCTTGAGAAAGGTCAGCGGGTTGTTCACTTCATGGGCGACCCCGGCCGCGAGCTCGCCCATGCCAGCAATCGCTTCGGTCTCGAGGCGCAGCCGCTCGGATATGGCCAAGTCCTCAGCCATTTGGGCACGGTCCCGCTCGATGGCCATTTCATCGTCCCGCTCTCTGCGGAACAAGGCCGTCGCTTGCATCGAGATGCCCCAGACAAGCATGGCTGGCAGCATCCAAACCCAGTCCACTGCCCCACGGGACAAGCCAATCGCCAAGCCAAACGCCACCACAGCCCCCGACACGACGGCTGTGACGACGATCTCGTCAGGGACCAACACCAAATAGATGACCGGCAACAGGAATAGGGCGGTGCCGCCCCCACCGTTCATCGGCTCGCCGTGGGTAAATACGAACATGGCGATGCCAAACGCGGTACCGATGCCGGCAAGCGCCCCCGCAGCAGGGCGAAGCCGGCCAGCTTCATCGTCGGGGATCGCCGCAGCGGCCACCATAGCCCCTCCCCAAGCAAGAAAGACCCACGCTGGGCTCTGAACGATGGCGGTCAGCGCTGTGCAGATGCCACAGACCATCAGCAACCATCGACGAGATGGTGGCTTGGTCTTGACTGTTCTGGGCGGTGAGAGTGTGTCTCTCCCTGGACGATGATCCGCCAATCCACCTCCCTACCCTCAACAATCAGCAAATCTTAAGTCTGCGTCAAGGAGGCATTTGGCGGTAGCCGGGA